>JANOIK010000309.1:0-2751 GCA_031407585.1 Planctomycetota bacterium
GCCCGACCGAAACGCCGGCCAGCGGACGAGACTGCCACGCGGCGGAGGCCAAAGCAAGAAAATGGCGACCATTCTCGCGTCCGGGCGAGGAATGGCTAAGGCGTCTGCAATACTTGGCGCGGTTGCGCGGCAAACGCCCCGAATGAGGGGGAGTGGCAGGACATTCGCCGCTGCGACCAAATGCGGTGGCAGGTGACGTTGCGGACCCCGTTGACGCGCCGGGGGCGTTGAGATTCCCTACTCAAGTAACCGGCGACTCCCCTACCCGCGCGGCATTGACACCCAACAAAGGTTGTATTCTAACAATCGAATATGACAAAGCGAATACAATCATGCACGCTCGCGCGACTCCGTGACAGGGCCGAAATGCTGAAAGTGCTTGGCCATCCGACGCGATTGGCGATTGTCCAGAAACTCGCCAAGGGACCCAGGAGAACTGCAAAGTCGATTTCCCCGAACGGCGGCGGCGGTTGTTTCGTAAAGCGTGACCGCAGGGGGGCTCTTTTCTTTGGAAAGAGGCCTGCGGTGCATGCGTCGACGTTGCTGGAGGCGTTTGGTCGGTTGGAGGATCCTCGGGCGGCGCGCGGGGTGCGACATCCGTTCGCGGGGATGGTCGTGCTGACGCTGCTGGGAATGCTGGCGCGAATTCGGGAAATGGAAGTCCTGGTTCGCTGGGCGACGGTGCATTGGGATCGGCTCCGCGAACCGCTCGGCTTCGACCGCAAAGAGCCGCCGTGCGCCACGACGATCAGCCGGACGCTCGCCAAGTGCCGCGTGGCCGAGTTTCAAGCGGCGCTCGCCGGCTGGCTGCAAGCCCAACTGGCTGCGGCGACCACCCGCGGCGCACTGGCCGTCGACGGCAAGACGGCCAAGCAAGCGATCGACGACAACGGCGATCCGCTCCATATGCTCAACGCCTTCGTCCACGATCTGCAGGTCGTCGTCGGTCAGTGGTCGACCGGGGCCGAGAAGACGAACGAACCGACGCTCCTGCGGCGTCATCTGGCGGAACTGCTCGACGCCTATCCGATGCTCCGCTTGATCACCGGGGATGCGATCTTCGCCCAGCGGCCGCTGGCCGAACTGATCACCAGTCGCGGCTGCGACTATCTGCTGCAAGTGAAAGACAATCAGGGAGATACGCTCGACGCGCTGATGCATTGCTTCGCCGGGGCCCCCCAGCGACCGCCGGCGGCGGAGACCACGGGTAAAAGGGGGCGCTCCGAGAAACCCGCCGCCTGTGGGTCGATCTTGAAAACGCCGAGTATGTTCGCGAAGTCCTCGACCTCCCCGGTTGCCGCCTAGCGATCCGCGTCGATCGCGAGGTCCGAACGAGCGCCGGCGAACTGGTGTCGCACGACGTCCGCTACTTCGTCTCCAGCCTCGACCCCGACCGCGTCACGGCCGCGGACCTCTTGGGACACGTGCGGAACCACTGGCGGATCGAAAACGGTCTGCACTTCTCCAAAGATCGGTGGTGGGACGAAGACCGCCACCACACCCGGCGGCCCGGCCTCTCCGCCTGCTTCGCCGCCATCAACAACGCGGCCCTCTCGATCCACCGCCTCTGTTCCGACCCGACCATACCCGTCCGAGCGGCCGCCGACCACATCGCCTGGAACCCCACCATCGGTCTCCGCCTGCTCAATTCCTGACTTTGCAGTTCTCCTGCCAAGGGACCCAAGTGCGTGACCGATATTCAAGAGCTTCTGGACATTGCGCAAGCCAACGTCTCACAACACCTAACGGTGCTTCGCAGTCATCGCATTGTTGGCTATCGCGAAGATGGCAAGTTGCGATGCTACTACCTGACCCGTCCCGCATTGGCTGAGTTGATCCAGGAATTCCTGTACTCGGATTTTCCCGTTGTAGAACGCTCGCCGGACGAAGTTCGCCGCGCGGGAAGGCGACGCAAGGACTCGCATGTTTGCAAGGCGAGCAACTGACAGTGATTCCCAAGAAGGCTTTATGCTAGCAAGATTTCCCATTGCGTTGGCGATGTTGTTCATCGTTGGTTCGTCCGCCAAAGCCGCTGATCCGGCTCATGAGGCGATGGCTGGGGCCCTGCTGTTCCCGGCGGATGCCATCAAGTGGGTGGACGGTCCGCCGTCGCTGCCTAAGGGCGCGTCGATCGCCGTGCTCGAAGGCGATCCGACGAAAGAGGGGCCGTTCGTGTTTCGAGTCAAGGCGCCGGACGGCTACCGCATTCCACCCCACACCCATCCCAAAACTGAGCGGGTAACGGTCATCTCGGGCACGTTCCACATCGGTATGGGCGAAGTCTTCGACGAGACGGCGGTGCAGGCTATGCCGGCCGGAACCTACGGGCACTGGGCGCCCGGGATGACGCATTTCGTCTGGGTCAAAGGCGAAACCATCGTCCAATTCCACGGGGAGGGACCGTGGACGATCAACTACGTGAACTTGGCGGACGATCCTCGCACGGCCACCGCTCGCACGACGATTGAATTTACTGAAGACACGCTCGAAGTCGTCGCACGGAACATTGCCGAAGAGAAGGCCGTTCTGGTCGACGTGCGGGGCCCGGAGGAATGGAACGAGGGGAGCATTGAGGGCTCCATTTTCGTGCCGGTCACTTCGCTGCGAAAGCATAGTCTGGACCCCGTGAAGCTGGCCGAGACGCTGCCGGCGAAAGACGAACAAAAGATTCTCTACACATTCTGCGTCGTTGGAATGCGGGCGAAGCAAGCTGCCAAGATCTTGGAGGAGCAAGGCTATGTAGTTCGCGCC
>JANOIK010000389.1:0-4488 GCA_031407585.1 Planctomycetota bacterium
GGCGATTGCAGAACAATAGGAAGTGAGTTCCGATTCAGCGCAGACTCCGTGTCCTCCGTGCCTCCGTGGTTAATCCCTACCAATGTCGACCGTTGAAAAATATCTGAAGCCCGAGGTGATCCGCCAGATCTCGCGGCTTGACTTGCGCGCGCAGTTCATCGTGAAGGGCTTTCTGCAGGGCCTCCACGCGTCGCCGTTTCACGGCTTCTCTGTCGAGTTCAGCGAGCATCGCAAATACACGCATGGCGATAACCCCGCGGACATCGATTGGCTCGTCTACGCGAAGACCGACAAGTACTACGTGAAAAAGTTCGAGGCCGAGACGAACATCACGGGGTACCTGGCGATGGACCTCAGCCGGTCGATGGCGTACCGGTACCAGCAGGAGCTGAGTAAATTCGAGTACGCAACGTGTCTGGCGGCGGCGCTGTGCTACCTGATGGTGATGCAGCAAGACCCCGTCGGGCTGGTGACGTTCGGCGAACGGATCATGGATTGCCTGCCGCCAAAGTCGAAGCGGACGCAGATCGGCAACATTCTTTCGATGCTGTCGCGATTGCAGCCGCGCGCGGGCACCGACATCGCCCGCAGCCTCAACCAGCTCGCGGCGATGCTGAAGCACAGCAGCCTGGTGATGGTGTTCAGCGATCTGCTCGCCGACCCCGAGCCCGTGCTGGCGGCGCTGCGGCGGCTGCGGCACGGCGGGCACGACGTGATCGTGTTCCACGTGCTCGACCAGGCCGAGGTCGCGTTCCCGTTCGAGGGGCTTGTCGAGCTGATCGAGCCGGAGTCGAAGGATCGGCTGGAGGTGGACGCCGACGGCTATCGCCGCGACTACCTAGAGGAGATCGAGTCGTTTCGCACGATGTACCAGCGAGAATGCCGGCAAAGCCGGATCGACTACGTGCCGCTGGACACGAGCATGCCGTTTGACCGGGCGCTCATGGGATACCTGGTGAACCGGCGGAATTGGGGGTAAGCGGGGGGATTTATGATTTCTGATTTATGATTTCTGATGGAAGGGCGATACGATTGCAGTGGCGGACCGCGATCGTTGATTGAGAGAGTTGACGCGGGTGATTGTTCCGTCCAAATCAGAAATCCTAAATCCTAAATCATAAATCGCCCCCATGGGTTTTTTGACGCCAATGCTGCTGGCCGGGGTCGCGGCCGTGGCCGTGCCGGTGGTGCTGCATCTGGTTATGCGGCGGAAGTCGCGGCAGATGATGTTCCCGGCGCTGCGATTTGTTCAGCAGCGGCGCGATTCCAATCGCCGGCGGATGCGGCTGCGGCACTGGCTGCTGTTGGCCCTGCGGTGCGCGCTTGTTGCAGGCCTCGCCGTCGCGCTCGCGCGGCCGACGCTCAAAGGAACCGGCTTGCGCGGCAAGGAGGGCGCCCCGCTGGCTGTCGCGGTCGTGGTCGATAACTCGCTGCGCATGCAGTACGTGCATCAGAATCGGTCGCGGCTGGAGCAAGCCGCGGAAACGGCGCAGGAGCTCGTGGGCAAGCTGCCCGAGGAAGCGATGGTCGCGGTGTGCGACCTGGGGCGCGCGGCGGGCGGGTTTGCCCCCGACCTAAGCGCGGCGACTTCACGGTTGCGGAACCTGCGGGCGGCGCCCGATGCGCGGCCGCTGGCGGCCGTCGTGGTCGAAGCGATCGCGATGGTGGCCGCCGAGGAGGAGCGCCGGCAAGAAGTGTTCGTGTTCACCGACCTGACCGCGGCGGCTTGGACGGCCGACTCGCTCGAGGCGGTGAACGCCTCGCTGGCCGCGGCGCCCGACGTGCGCGTGTACGTGTTCGACGTTGGCGTGGCGGCGCCGAAGAACGCGGCGCTGGGCGAACTCAAGCTGCGCCGCAACGTGCTGCGGCCGGGCGAGCCGCTGGAGATCGAGTTGACGCTGGCGAGCAACACCGGGGGCGCGGCGCCGCTGGTGGAGCTGAGCCTGGCGACCGACGACGGCCGGCTAGAGAAGCGCGGGCAGCGGATCGTGGAGCTCGATGCGAACGGCGCTGGGCGGGCCACGTTTGCTGAAATCGCGGACTTGCCGCTCGGCACGCATCAGGGCGTCGTGCAGTTGCTCACGGCCGACCCGCTGGCGGTCGACAACGCGCGGTACTTCACCGTGGAGGTGCGGCCGCCGGCGCGCGTGCTGCTGCTCGCCGCGAGCGAGCAGGACGCACGGCTCATGCGGCTGGCGCTCGACCCGCCGCTGGTCGGCGTGCCGACGCGTTTCGACTGCACGGCGGCGGCGTTCACGAAGGCGGGCGATCAGGTCTTCGAGGACTACCAAGCGGTGCTGCTGCTCGACCCGAGCCAACTCACGGTCGATCTGTGGAAGCGGCTCGACGAATACGCAGCGGGCGGCGGCGGCGTGGGTGTATTCCTGGGGCACAATGCGGATTTCCAGGCCCTCAACACGACCGAGCCGCAACGCGTGCTGGGCGGGACGCTCGAGCGCGTGTCGCGCGACGCCACGTACCTGCGGCCGCGGCGGCTCGATCATCCGGCGCTCGCGGGGCTGCGGTCGTACGAGGAAGGGTTCCCGTGGCCGCTGTGCCAAGTGTATCGCTACTGGCAGGTGACGCCGACGAACGACGCCTACGTCGTGGCGACCTACGCCAACGACGACCCTGCGGTTGTCGAGCGCACCATCGGCCGCGGTCGGCTGCTGACGGTGACGACGCCATTTTCCGACCCGCTGAATGCCGAGGGGCGTGAGCCGTGGAATTCGCTGCTCTCCACGGACGTGGCCTATCCGTTCGTCGCGCTGTGCGACCAGTTGGTCGGGTATCTGGCACAGGACGCTGACGAGCGACTCGACTACGTGGCCGGCGAAACGGCTCGCCTGCGGCTCGGTCCGCAGGTGCAGATGTCGAACTACGTGCTGCGCACCCCCGACGGTCAGGCGAGCGGCCGCGTAGCGACCGGCGACGAGGAGCTGGCGGTGAGCGTGACCGACCAATTGGGCAACTACCGGCTCACCGCGGGCGGCGAGGCGAAGACGCTCGACCGCGGGTTCAGCGTGAACGCGGCGCCGGAGATGAGCGAGCTGGAGCGCGTCGATCCGGCAACGTTCGCGGCCGCGCTGCCGGAGGATCGGTTCCGGTTGGCGGATGATCTCGACGAAGTCGAGGCGTACGTGAATGTAGGCCGCGCCGGCCGGGAACTGTATCCTTGGGCGATCGCGCTGGTGGCATTGGTGTGGGGCGCGGAGCACATTTTGGCGAATCGATTTTACCGACAGCCGAAGTCAATCGCGAAAGAAACCAATTGATACCTCCGGTTCCCTCCCCTCGGCGGGGTGGGTTAGGGAGGGGTGAGGCCCTGCCAAGTGACATTCCATTTCCGTGGCGCCTCCCCCCGCCCCCGCCCTCCCCGCCGAGGGGAGGGAGCCGGAGGAAACAAATATAGGTGGTGGTAATTATTCCAAATGACCGGTTGGACGATTGATCCTGTTGGAGGTTGGTGGCTGGTGGCGGCCGCGGGGCTGACGCTTGCGCCGTTGTTGGCGCTGCGACCGGGTAAAGAGCGGCACACCTGGCGCCGGCGGTTGGCGCTGGTCGCACTGCGCGGACTCACTCTGGTGCTGCTGCTCTTGTTCATGCTACGGCCGGCGCTGGAGACGCGCACCACGCGGAAGCTGCCGGGGACGCTCATCGTGCTCATGGATACCTCCCGAAGCATGGAGGTGGCCGATGCAGTGCTCAACCAGCCACGTTACACGGCGATGCGGTCGGCGCTCGACGCGGCCGCGCCGGCATTCCAAGAATTGACCGACACGTGGGCCGTGCATGGTTACACATTCGGCCGCGACGTCGAAGCGGTGAAGCTCGTCGACGGTAAGTTTGTCTTGCCGCCGAAGCCCGAAGGCGTACAGACGGCGATCGGCGCCGCCATCGAGGATGTGCTGGCGCGCGAGGGACAGCAGCGGATCGTGGGCGTGCTGCTGTGGAGCGACGGGGCGCAACGGGCATTCGCCCCGCGGGACGAGGCGCCGCAAGCGGCCGTGCGCCGACTGGCGGCCGACGGAACTCCATTGTACACGATCGCCGAAGGGCAACCTTCGCTCGGCCAGCAAGCCGACTTGCGGATGAGCGACCTGCTGGCGAGCGACGCGGTATTCGCCGACGCGCCGACGACCATCTCGGGCGTCGTCACCGCCGCGGGGTACGGCAATCAGGATTTCAAAGTGCAGCTCTTGTGGGAGAACGCCGACGGCGAGATGGCGGCGGTCGACGCGCGAACCATCAAGATCACGCCCCGCACACGGCGATTCCCCATTCGGCTCACGCACACGCCGCGGCAGCCGGGCGAGTACAAGGTGACGCTCGCGGTCGAGTCGCCCGACGGCGAGCTGGTGACGACCAACAACGCGCAGAGCACGTTCGTCACGGTGCTCAAAGGCGGCGTGAACGTGTTGTTCCTCGCGGGGGCCGATCGAATCGGAGGAAGCCCGGGCGTGGAGTCGTCGTGGATTCGAACCAAAG
>JANOIK010000390.1:0-1769 GCA_031407585.1 Planctomycetota bacterium
CTCGATTCGCCGCGGCTCACGCTAACGGGCGACGCGCAAGACTTCGACAACGCGCTCCACATCGTGCCGGAAGATCGTCGCCAACTGACCGTGGCGTACCTGGGCGCCGATGCGGCGGACGATCCGCAGGGACTGCGCTACTATGTGGAGCGAGCGGTGACTGCCGATCCATCGCGCGATGTGCAGGTAGCAAACTTCGAGGACGTTCCGCAGCTTGAGGCCGACGCCCAGGGCGCCGCCGAGTGCGGCGAGACGCCGCCGCTCGTTGTGGTGACGAGCACGCCCACCGCGGAGCAGACGGCCGCTTTGCAGCGCTATGTCACCGGCGGCGGCACGCTGCTTTATGCGATGGTCGATGCGAAAGCTGGCGAGGAACTCGCGGAATTGCTCGACGTCGAGGACCTGCCCGTCGAAGAAGCCAAGGTCGACGGCTACACGATGCTTGGCGAGATCGACTTCTCGCACCCGCTGTTCGCCGCGATGGCCGGGCCGCAGTTCAACGACTTCACGCAGATCCGCTTCTGGCACTACCGGCGGCTCGACCTCGCGAACGCGACCGACGTTCACGTGGCGGCGCGGTTCGAAAACCGCGATCCGGCTGTGATCGAGAAGCGCGTCGGCCCCGGTCGCATCGTCGCGTTCGCCGCGGGGTGGCAGCCAAGCGACGGCCAACTCGCCCGGTCGTGGAAATTCCTCCTCATGCTGCAGGCGCTCGTCAACGACGGCGGCGCGGCGCGCGGGTTTCGCACCGATTACCTGGTCAACGAACAAGTCACGCTGCCCGATCGCGGCGAATTGGCGGAGCGGATGGCGGTGACCACGCCCGACGGCGCCGAAGTTCTGATGCTGGACAATGCCACCGCGTTCGACGCTGCGGCACAGCCCGGCGTCTACGCCCTGGCCGGCGCGAACGGTCCGATTCGCTTTGCCGTGAATCTCGACCCGGCCGAAAGCGACACGACCCCGGCGTCGGCCGAGACGTTCGAGCAACTGGGCTGTCGGCTCGTCGGCCGCGCAGACGCCGCGCTCGACGCCGAGCGGTTGCAGCAGCTTCGCGATGTGGAGCTGGAAGGCCGGCAGCGGATGTGGCAGTGGCTCGTCGCGGCCGCGCTTTGCGCGTTGATCGTCGAAACAGTGCTCGCCGGCCGCCTGTCGCGCCGCATGGAACCAAGCCTGGCGGTTGGATGAAAGGACGCGACCCGGTCGCCCCAGGGGTGATCGAGCCGCCGCGGAGGAAACTCGCATGATTCACGAACTCCACGAACTGCTCAGCCGCGCCGGCGCTCGCATGCGCAGTCTGCGGCTATGGACCAGCCTCGCGCTGTGCTGGCTGTTCTGGGCGGTCGTCGTGTGGAGCGTGGCCCAGTTTGCCACGCCCGCGGGCCGGCATTGGCCTGCCGTGTGGGGCGCACTTGCCGCGGCGTCGCTACTCACGGCGCTCCTCTGCTGGGCTGCCGTACGGCGCGTTGGCCGCGACCCTCACTCCACCGCGCGCCGCATCGAGGCGACGCACCCCGAGCTGAGCGCGATCCTGCTGGCCGCGCTCGAGACAGCGCCGGCGCCGCGCTTCAAGCGCCTCGGCTACCTGCAGGCCGCGGTCGTACGCGGCGCGGTGAGCCACGGACGCCAGCATGATTGGGCAAATGCTACCTCGCGCGGACGTCTGTTGCTGGCGAAAACGGCGCACTTCGCCTCGCTCGCCGCGCTCGCGTCGGCGTGCCTGCTACTCGCCGACCGGACGAGCGCTCGCGGCAGCGCGGGCCGCGCGT
>JANOIK010000407.1:0-2405 GCA_031407585.1 Planctomycetota bacterium
GCCCGACCATCTGCAAAATCTGCAGCGGAACCATCGCTTCGTAGTCTTCCACGAAGTCGCCAACAAGCATCAGAATCTTGCTCTTCCCCATCGACCCGACCTCCCAATGCATTTACCACAGAGTACACAGAGGTCACAGAGACGGAGGGAAGAGAAGAACACAATTTCTTTCTCTGTGTCCTCCGTGTCCTCTGTGGTGAATCCCCTCTTCACTTAATCTTTCACCAATATCTCCGGCATGCGCCGCACATGCCCGTTGGCATCGACGCACGCAATCGTACTCGACGCCTCCGCGATCAGCTCGTCGCGGACGAACACGCGGTACTCGTGGTCGATGCGGGCCATCGTCGCGCGTTTCACCTTGGTCGCGATCCGCACGCGGTCGCCGAACTGCGCCGGCTTGTGGTACTTGCACGCGATGCTGTGCACGACCAGGAAAATGCCCTCCCGCTCCAGGTCGGCGTAGTCGTGACCCATCGCCTTCAGCATCTCGACGCGGGCCAGCTCGAAGTACTGGAAGTAATTGGCGTGGTGGACGACGCCCTGGCCGTCGGTTTCGTAGTAGCGGACGTCGACTTCGATCTCATGCTCGAACATGCGGTGCTCCGGGGGATTGCCGCATGGTAGGCGAAGCTCGGGAGGCGGGCTATTGGCCCGCACCGGCGCCGGCGGCCTGAACTCGTTGCATCGCGCCCCCGGCGCCCCTATATTGGTGCGTTGCGGCGCCAGTACGGCGCGCGATTTCACTCGCCCTGGTGGAGGCGTAATCTGATGAGCACCGGCGAAGGCGCGGGGACCGATTTTGCGACCATGCGCGGCCGGGATTACCCGACCATTCGCCAGTTCACGGTGTTTCTGGAAAACCGCGTGGGCCAGTTGCTCGAAGTGGTGCGCCGCTTCGAGGGCAGCCACGTGCGAATCGTCGCCCTCACGATCTCGGACTCGACCGAGTGTGCGATCGTGCGATTCCTCCTCAGCGACCCCGAGCAAGGCCGCGAGGTGCTGGAACGCGCGGGGCTCGCAATCGTCGAGTCCGACCTGATCGGCGTGGAGCTGCCCGACAGCCCGCAGCCGCTCTTGCAGGTGTGCACGGCCCTGCTGCAGGCCGAGGTCAACATCACGCAGGTCTACCCTCTCTTGGCCCGCCCGCGGGACCGGGCGTCGGTGGCCCTGATGGTCGACAACATCGAGATGGCGCTCGACACGCTCGCGGCGAAGGGTTTTACGCCGATCAACGAGGACGATCTCAAGAATTGCGAGTAATCCTCGCGGGGCTTGATGCTGGATGCTCGATGCTGGATGCTGGATAGAAAGACATCCGCAAATCGCCCGCATCGAGCCGCCAGCATTCAGCAGCTAGGATTCTCTTCATGCCCATCCATGTCATTTGCCCGAGCTGCCACGCGCGGTTCAAGGTAGGCGATCAGCACGGCGGTAAGACGGGCGCATGCCCGAAGTGCAAAGGGCAGATTCAGATCCCCGCGGCGGCCGACGAGGTGATCATCCACGCGCCGGAGCTGGAGGCGGGCGCCAAGGACGCCAAGGGCCGCAACGTCCTCAAGCCGCTCAAGCGCAAGGAGGCGAAGTTCCAGCTCAACGCGGCGCTTGTCGTGGGCGGAGCGGCGCTGCTGACCTTCGCGATTGCGTTTCTCGTCGGCCGGCAAGAGATGTCGGCCGACGCCAAAACGTGGATTCTGATCGGAGGCGCCGTGCTGCTCGGCCCGCCGCTGGCCTACGCGGGCTATTCGTTCCTACGCGACGATGAGCAAGGCGCGTTCGTCGGCAAAGACCTGCTCATTCGGGCGCTCGCGTGCGGGCTGGTCTACGCGCTCGCCTGGGGCGTGTACTGGTACGTCGGCCGGCAGGTTTTTGAAAGCGACGCCTACGCCGCCGGCGAGTTGGAGCTATTCCAGGTCGGCATCCTCGCAGCGATCGCCCTCGGCATCGGCACGTTCACGGCGTTCGTCTCGTTCGACTTCGACCCGCTGACCGGGTTCTTCCACTTCGCCATGTACTTCGGCCTTACAGTGCTGCTCCGCGCGACGATGGGACTGTCGCTGTTGCCGGGCATTGGTGGCGGCGGTGGATAGGATTAACCGCCAAGGACGCCAAGGAAGAAGAAATCCAATTCCAGTTGAAACCACGATGGGGAGGCAGACTAACCGCTAATCGACGCTGATAGACGCTAATTAGAAGAGAGAAGAGACAGACGCCAATTCATCCATTCTCCGAATTTATCAGCGTTCATCAGCGGTTTAAAATCTCCGGACTCTTCGTCGTGCCGTCGTGCCCGTCGTGGTGAACCTTCCCCCTCCCCTCCGACCTTGGCGTCCTTGGCGTCCTTGGCGGTTCATCCCCCCGCGGTGAACGCGTGCCAAACCAACTCCGCGACATCCCCGAGATGG
>JANOIK010000439.1:0-6333 GCA_031407585.1 Planctomycetota bacterium
GCGAGCGTCGCCCACAGCACGGCGACGACGATCCACAGGGCCATCCGTTTGTGGTCCTCGAGCACCGTTCGCGAATCTCCATCGAACGAGCACATGGCCAAGACCCACGCGGCGAGCATGCCCAGCGGTAGTTCGTAGTAATCGGGAAACACAAGCGGCGCCACGACGGCAACGAGCAGCCCGCCGAGAACTCCGCCTACGGAGAGACACAGATAAAACGCAGTGAGCCGCGCAGTGGGCGGCCGTCGCCGGGCGACTTCGCCGTGGCAGACCATGCCGACGGTCAGCAGCAGTGCAAGGTGGATGGCCACCTGCCAGCCGAGCGGCTGGTTGGCGCCCTCTTGCCAGCTCCAAACGGCCGCGATCGACGCGGCGCCGAAGGCCGAGAACCAAAAATCGCGGCGGTACCAACGATCGGCGTCGAACGCCACGATGAACGTCACCAGGTAAATCGCGAGCGGCGCCACCCACAGCAGCGGCAGCGAAGCGACGTCCTGGCACAGGTAATTCGTCACCGCGAGCAGCACGACCGACGCGCATGCTGGCAGGGCGATCCAGTGAAACCAATCTGTCCATGCCGGCGACTTTGCGTGGGGGCGCTCCGAATCGACCGGGCGCTCCTTCAGAGCAGTCGGCTGCGCGCCCGCGACGGCACTCCCCACGCACAATGCCGCGAACACGCCGAACGTGACCGACCAAGCCAGACCTTGAACGCCGAGGCCGAGTTGCGGCTCGACGACCAACGGGTAGCTCACCAGCGCCGCGAGCGAGCCAAAGTTCGACAGCGCGTAGAGCCTGTACGGCGATCCCGCCGCGTGCGTGCGGCCCCACCACGATTGCACCAGCGGCGCCGTCGCCGCGAGTAGCGTGTACGGCAAGCCCACCGTCGCGGCGAGGATCATCAAGATTCCCCATCGCGGGTGATCGCTGCTCGCGGGCTTCCAGGCATCGCCGGCAATCACGCCGTTGACGGCGAGCGACGCAATCGCCGCAGCGATCAAACCCGCGTGCACGAAGGCTTGGGCGCGCGGCCGTAACCATCGCGAGCTCAGGTGCGCATACGAATAACCGGCCAGCAGCGCCGCTTGAAAAAACAGCATCGCCGTCGCCCACACGGCGGGGCCGCCGCCGAACCACGGCAGAATTCGCTTGGCGGCCATCGGCTGCACTTGGAACAGCAGCCAGGCGCTGGTCAGCACCGTCGCGGCCAAGATCCACTCGCCGCGGCGCTCGGCGCGGTGTCGTACCGAGACCGTTTGCGGAGGAATGAGCGACATCTGCTGAGAACTTCCTGCCTCTGAACCGAACTTAACTCCAACCGCAACGCCGCGAACGCTCTTTAAATGGAAATCGACCAGCTTTTGTTTAGACAACTCGAACCGGGCCAAGCATAGTCCACGGACGCCAATTCTTGGTGGATGTCCGTCGTTGCCGCTGCCTCACTGTCGCCCGGAGAGACTCATGATTTCACGTTTTGCCCTGGTGACTGCGATCGCGGCCATCATGATGACCGCGAACAGCGCCGACGCCCAGTTCGTCCTGGGCGTCAATCTTGGCGGCGACGCCGTCACCATCAACGGGAATCTGTGGCAATCCGACGCCGCGGCTCTGGCCGGTGGGTTCTCATTTACGACGGCCGGCTCGTTCTCGACCTTCACGTACGCCCAAACCCCAACGCCGGCAGTCGATGCGAATACCTCGGCAATGCTCAATGATGTGCGCTACATCCCGTTCGGCACGGCGTCGGTAACAATTCATCAGGCGGTTGCCAACGGTCAGGCTTATGTCGTGCAGCTTTGGGCCTTCGAAGCGGTCCAGGGCAATGCCCGTTTGGCCGACGTCACGGGTGACGTCGCGAGCACGAACTTCGACAACCTGCCGCTCTATGGATGGGAAGCCCGTTCGCTGACGACCGGCATCGTCAACGACGGCTCGATCGATTTTACGATCACGCCCATGATCAATCAGCCGGTCCTCAGCGGCTACGCGATCTTCGCGATCCCCGAGCCCGCCGCGGGATCGCTGATCATGGTTGGCGTTGCAGCGATGACCGGATTGCGGCGTCGCCGGCAATAACCCCATCGGCAAGATTCTTTGGCGCATGAAAAAAGCCGGCCGCACTCCAATGTGCGGCCGGCTTTCGTTGTTCTCGACCTACTGACCAGCTTAGATGCCGGCCGGCTTCGAGGTCGCCGGCTTGGCCGGAGCGGCCTTGGCCGGGGCGGCCTTCTTGGCGGAGGCCTTCTTCTTCGGGCTCTTCTTGGCCGCGGCGGCCTTCTTCGGAGCGGCCTTCTTCTTCGGGCTCTTCTTGGCGGCCTTGGGGGCCTTCTTCGCGGCCGACTTCTTTGCAGCTTTCTTCTTAGCCATGACTGTGGCTCCTTCCTAAAACGGCGCCCTGGAAAGGGAAATACCAGCCCTCCTCCCGGGCGCACGCTCAACGGAGGCAGGACCGACTAGAGGGTGTCGAAGGCCCTTGTGGCCCTCGTAAGGATTTGCGTGTGAGATCGCGTGACGAGCGAAATAAATGGGAATGAAAACGGATGTGGAATGCTCGGTTCGCCGCGTCCAATTCCATCACTGCGCGCATTGAAGCAATTTCGCCAAGAGCGCGTCAAGGCGAGTTGCGAGAAAATCAGAAAATTGACGTTGCGAGCGCGCGGCCAACCCACGCATCGGCGAGGTCGCTTCAGCGACCGGGCGCGCCGCGATGAACGCGACCATCAACGCGCCGAACACCAAGCTTCGAGCGCCCGGAACTGATCCGCGAACGCCGGGGGCGCGTCCCCCAGCGGGCTCTTGAAGAAGCTCGACAGGAAGCTAAGCGCCCCCGTCTGACCGCGGCTCTGAGCCACCGCGACAAGCCGCGCCAGATCGAGCACCAGCGGGGCCGCCAGCAGCGAATCGCACCCCTGCCAGGTGAACTGCAGCGTCATCGGCGTGCCCAGAAAACCCCGGAAATGCACGTGATCCCACGCCGTTTTCCAGTCGCCGAGGCTGGCAATGTGCTCGATCGAAATGAGCGTCTGCGGCGCGTAGCCGAGGATCTCGGAAATCGCCCGATCCTTCGACTGGAGCTTCGCCGATTTGTTCCGCGGGTCGTCCAGCACGCGGCCGTCCATGTTCCCGAAAATGTTGTGGCCGACCCAGCTCATGACCTGCAGATTGCGGGCGGCGAACATCGGGGCTAGCACGCTCTTGAGCAGCGTCTCGCCCGTCTTGCCGTCGCGGCCTGCGTGGCAGGTTCCACGGAGCCGGGCCAACTCGTCGATCCCTGCCGGCGTCGCCCCCAGCGATGGCGTGAAGTTGATGTAGGGCAGACCCAGGTCGAGGGCCGCGATCGCGTACAGCGAACTGGAGGGCAGCGGGCCATCCGCCCGGTCGAGCATCGCTTCGGCGTCGCGCCAGGCGCTTGGCCACTGGTCTGCGGAGGGCGTGGGCTCGGTCGACGCAAGGTTGATGACGATCACGGTCTCGAGGGCGTGCCGCGACCGGAAATCCGCCAGGTCGGCCTGGATGCGCTCTACGGCCGCCCGCGGCGTGCGATCGCGGAGCACGTCGGCGGGACGGTCGCCCGCGAGCTCGGCAATCCGCTCCCCCGCGTTCAGCAGCGTGCCGGGGCGGAGGTTGCCCTCGATCTGAACCAAGTCCGGCCGGCAGGCGTCTATCAGCTCGGGTGACAGCACGCGGCTGTCGCGGTGCAGCCGCTCGAGCTCGTCGACCAGCGAATCGGTGCGGATGTCGTGCCCGCCGACCACGAATTGGTCCCACGCGGGCATCGGCAGGGCCGCGAACTGCGGCAGCTGCGTGACCAAACCGGCGCCGTCGGCAAGCCCCAACCGGTGGGCGACCAACCCCGCAATGGTCGTCACCGCGACCCCCCCACGGGCGCCAATGAGCCACAAGCCGATGCGGGAGGCGGGAACAGTCATTCTGAGGTCGACAAGAGGCAAGGCAGCGGCGCCTTGGAACGCGGCGCCGGGGAATCTATGATTGTCGCATGTTGTGGGAAACAGGGTCAACCGGCGAGCCGCGCCCGACGGCGCCCATATTTCCGACACGCAATTTCTCCACCATTTAGCCGCGCTCGCTCGCGACGCGCTCCCAGAGGCGAGAACACGATTCCGATGCTAGAGACAATCGAGGCGGCGCCGAAAGACGCCATTCTGGGACTCACCGAGGCCTTCAAGGCCGATCCGCGCAAGGAGAAGATCAACCTGAGCGTCGGCGTCTACCAGGACGAAACCGGCAAGACGCCGCTGTTGGAGTGCGTCAAAGAAGCCGAGAAGCGCCTCGCCGCGACGCCGACGACCAAGTCGTACCTGCCGATCTCCGGCCTCGCTGAGTATTGCCACGCCGTGGCGGAGCTAGCCTTCGGCGCCGGCTCCGAAGCGCTCACCGCGAAGCGCGTCGCCTGGGCCCAAACGCCCGGCGGCACCGGCGCCCTCCGCGTCGCCGCCGACTTCGTGCATACGAGCCTGCCGAAGGCCACCGTATGGCTCAGCGAGCCGACGTGGCCCAACCATCCCCAGATCTTCGCCGCCGCCGGCGTGTCGACGAAGACCTACGCGTATTTCGACAAGGCCAAGAACGCGCTCGACCACGACGGCATGATCGCCGCCATCGGCAAGATGCCCGCCGGCGACGTCATTCTCTTGCACGGTTGCTGCCACAACCCCACGGGAATCGATCCCACCGCCGCGCAGTGGAAGACGATCGCCGACGCCGTCGATAAGCAGGGTCTGCTCCCGCTTATCGACTTCGCCTACCAGGGCTTCGCCGACGGCATCGACCAGGACGCCGTCGGCCTCAAGGCCTTCGTCCGCCCGGGCGCCGAACTGCTCATGTGCAGCTCGTTCTCCAAAAACTTCAGCCTGTACCGCGAGCGCGTCGGCGCCCTGTTCGGCATGGCGGCCGACGCCAAGGCCGCCGCGGCCGTCCAGTCGCAGTTCGACAAGGTCATCCGCGCCAACTACTCGAACCCGCCGGGCCACGGCGCCGAGATCGTGGCAACGATCCTCCGCGATCCCGCCCTGCGGAAGCAGTGGGAGGGCGAGCTGGCCACGATGCGCACCCGAATCAACGACATGCGGAAGGCGCTCGTGGCGGCGCTCAAGAAGCAAGGCGTCCCGGGCGACTACTCCTTCATCGAGCGGCAACGGGGCATGTTCTCCTTCAGCGGGCTTACCAAAGACCAGGTCGCGACGCTCATGAGCGAACACGCGATCTACGCCGTCGGCTCGGGCCGAATCAACGTCGCGGGGCTGTCGACGACCAACGTCGACCGCGTCGCCGAATGCATCGGCGCCGTCGTGGGGCAGCCTGTCTGAATCACAAAAAACAAAAAAAATAGCCCCCGGCGCAAGCCGAGGGGTTCGAAGCAACGAAAAACTCCACCCCCAACCCCACGGCTTGCGCCGGGGGCTATTCTTATTGTGAGAGGCTTGTCGTACTCACCACTCACCTACTCACCTCTCACCACGTACTCTTCTCTTGAACATCCTCTTCGCCACGACCGAGGCCATCCCCTTTGCCAAGACCGGCGGGCTCGGCGACGTCTGCGGCGCCTTGCCGCGCGAGCTCTCGCGCCTCGGCCACAACCCGGTCGTCATCCTCCCCGCCTTCCGCCAGGCCCGCGCCTCCGGCATGTCGCTCGAACCGACCGGCGTGAGCGTGCGCGTGCCCATCGGCCAAAAACTGGTCGAGGGCCATTTCCTCCGCAGCAAGCTGCCCGGCAGCGACGTTCCCGTTTTTCTCATCGAGCAGTCGGACTACTACGACCGTCCGCAGCTCTACCGCGAGGAAGGCGAGGACTACCGCGACAACTGCGAGCGGTTCGTCTTCTTCTGCCGCGCCGCGCTTGAAGCGATCCCGCTCCTCGGCCTCGACATCGACCTCATTCACTGCCACGACTGGTGCGCCGGCCTCATCCCCGCGTATCTCAAGACGCTCTACGCCAATCGCAGCCCGTTCAGCGAAATGGTCAGCGTGCTGACCATTCACAACCTCGCGTACCAGGGAAACTTCTGGCATTGGGACATGGCCCTCACGGGCCTCGACTGGAAGTTCTTCAACTGGCGGCAGATGGAATACTACGGCAACCTCAGCTTCATGAAGACCGGCATCGTGTTCGCCGACATGCTGTCGACCGTCAGTCCCACGTACGCTCGCGAGATCATGAGCGTGCCGCTGGGCTGCGGGCTCGAGGGCGCCCTCCAGCACCGGGCCGACGACCTCGTGGGCATCATCAACGGCGTCGACTACGGCGAGTGGAACCCCGCGACCGACAAGTACCTGGCCGAGCATCGCTACACGGTGAAGAACTTCACCACCGGC
>JANOIK010000475.1:0-3235 GCA_031407585.1 Planctomycetota bacterium
CCCGCGCCTGGCGCCGCCGCCGACTTCGGTCAATGCCATCGACTTCCACGGACCAGAGGCCACGGCCAAGGATCGCTCCGCGTGCTCCTTGCGTCTCTTTGGATGCGCCCGGTCGGCCGTAAGCGGCTTGACCCCGCGCGCCACGAACCTCATCAACAAGGAAAGTGATTTCTCGCCATGCCAACTTCCATTCGCAGAGCGATCGTCGCGACCGTTCTCGCCATCGTCGGGGCCTCGCAGGCTCACGCGGTGATCATGGTCAACAACGGCACCTATCCCTGGGGCTCGCACACGCACAACGGCACCGTTTACATGAAGACCGACCACGCCTGGTTTTCGAGCGGCTGGTGGTACTGCCGCGCCGACCAACCAGGCGAGGGCGGGATGAAATACCGCTCCGGCGTCCAATATCTTAGCTCCACGCTGCGCTGCACGCTGACCGACGCCATGGGCGCGCAGGCTCGCATCGAGGCCCCCACCGCCCGCGGCACGTGGCCGGCGTTTTGGATCACCACCCTCGGCGGCTGGACCGGTGAAGTCGACATCGCAGAGTGGAAGGGCAGCGGCACGGTCTGGCAGAACACCTACGACGGCGGTTGGGAGAATAAGCTCACCTCGAGCAACAACGGCACCTACAAGACTCACATCCAAGCCAAGAACAACGGCACCAACGACGCGTGGGTGTACCTCTACATCAACGGCAACTGGACCGCCACGCACACCGGCACGAACTTCGTCAACAAGGATTGGTGGCTCATCTTCAACCTGCAAATGGAGGGATCCTCCGGCTCGCCCGGCCCGGCCAACGCCCAGGTGCGCATGACAAGTTTGTCGTGGTGGTGATTTCATCCCGGGCGCGAGGTCCCTCCCTTGCGCAAGCGGGGGCCGTCCCGACTTCAACCGGGGCGGCCCCCCTTCTCTTCTTCTCACTCCTTCGAGATGCTATGAAATATCTCCTGCCGATCGCACTGTGCGTGATGCAAGTCAGCGTGCAACTCGCGCGCGCCGCGGAAGCTGACGAAGATCTCGTCGTCACGGTCAACGGGACGCCGATCACTCAGCGGCAGGTCGTCGCCGAGTGCGACAATCGCATCAACGCGCAGGGCGCCCGGGAAGCCGCCCACGGGCTCTCGCTGGACGAAGCGTCGCGGCAGCTTGCACGTGACACGATGCGCGCCGAGGCAGTCCATGCGCTCGTCGAGCGCGCGCTCATTGCCCAGCAGCTTGCCGCCGACGAGATCGAGATTTCAGACGCTGAGGTCGACGCCGCGTTTTGCGCGAAGGCCGCGGCCATGAATCAGACGCCGGCGGAAGCGAGTCGACAAATCGCCGCCCAGGGCCGCACGTTACATGCCGTGAAAAACCGCATCCGTTGGAACATTCTCGGCATCGAGCGGGTTTACGAACTTCATGCTCAGAACAAGGAAACGCTTACCGAAGCCGAGGCCCGCGAATTGTACGACGCGTATCCCGGCGAGTACGATCTCGAAGAACGCCGCCGCGTCAGCCACATCCTCGTCCGCGTGGCTGCCGACGCTCCCTACGAGGCGCGGACGGCCGCACGGGCCCGCGCACAAAAGCTGCTTGCACGGATAGGCGCCGGCGAAGACTTCTCCGCCGTTGCAGCGGTCGAGTCCGAAGACGCCGCCACCGCAAGCAAGGACGGCGACCGCGGCTACTCGACGCGCGGCATCATCGTCGACGAAAACACCGACCCCTTCGGCAACGCCGCGTTCGCACTCGCCGCGGTCGGCGACATCAGCGACGTCGTCGCGACGCCGGACGGGTTCCACATCATCCAGCTCACGGACCTGCAGCCCGCGCGGCGGCAGCCGTTCGACGACGTGAAACAGGCCCTCATTGACGGCTTCCACTACCGAGAGGTCGGCCGGTTCTGGGAAGATTTCGGCGCCCGGCTGCACGCCGCCGCGACGCTCGAGTGGTCGCCCGCCGAAGCCGAACGACAAGCCGCCGCCGCGGAGCGCCAGCGCCGGTTTAACAAGCATGTCGAGGCGCTCATAGCCAAGGAGAAACCCCGGGCGGTCTCCGGCGCCGAGCAACTGGCGTCGGCAGTCGCGACAGAGGCGGAATCTCTGGGCGTTCCGCTCGACCTCATCCCGCCGCCGCGCCAGTAGCGCAGCAAGGCGTGAGGCGCGCCGCTCGCATCGCGTCCGCCCTTTCGTTACGATGACGCGTCGGCGCACCCTTGCGCCCCGCTCCCTTGTTATTTCTCGAGGCGGCCACTCCCTATGAAATCGCTCCTCTGCCTGCTGGCAATGTTCCTCCCTTCGATAGCCGCGGCGATCGAAATGCAAAGCCCCGACGGCCGCGTACACGCCGAGATCGAGATTCGCGACGGCAGCCTCGCCTATCGCGTCCTTCTAGAGGACAAAGAACTCTTGACTTGGTCGCCGCTCGGCGTCGATTGCTCGCGCGGCGACTTTCGCAGCGGCGTGAAAATCGTCGACGCGCTGACCGAGCGAATCCCGCAAGGCGGCGACAGATCGGTCACAGACTGGGAGGAAAGCGTTCGAAAAGAGACTTACGTCTTGCCAATGGGCAAGGCCTCGCTAGGTCACGCGGACGTGCGAGAGCGCCGAGTCACCATTCAGAACAAGGACGGCGCCGAGCTCACGCTCATTTTCGCCGTATCCGATGACGGCGTGGCGTTCAGCTACTCCCTCTGCAACCCCGATCCCGTTACGGTCAAGAGCGAGGCCACCGGCTTCGCCTTTCCGCCGGGCACGACTTCGTTCCTGCATCCGATGGCCGTTTCTAAAAGCGGCTGGATGCGCACGCAGCCGAGCTACGAAGAGCATTACGTGCTCGACCGCCCTGTGGGCGAGCCGTCGCCCCTCGGGCAAGGATGGTGCCTGCCGGCGCTCTTCAAGGTGAACGAATCCGGTTGGGTGCTCGTGGGAGAAACCGGCATCGACGCGAACTACTGTGGCGGTCGTCTGGCGAACGACTCCACAGGCGGCGTTTATCGCATCGACTTGCCGCAGGCCGAAGAGAATCTTGCGACGGACCCGAGCGAGCCCACGGTCACCTACTCCGATCACTCGATGGCGCAGTGGCGTTTCGTGATCGTCGGCGAAACGCTCGCTCCCATCGTCGCCTCGACCATGGCGACCGACCTCGTCCAGCCGCTCTACGACCTCGATTGGGAAGTGAAACCCGGCCGCGCCGCGTGGAGCTGGCTGCCGCTCAAGGACGACAACATCACCGAGCCCGT
>JANOIK010000479.1:0-5360 GCA_031407585.1 Planctomycetota bacterium
TGCTGCTCGCCTTCGCGCTGGCAATGGCGTTTCGACGAACTCAGGTGAGCGGCCGGCTTACTTCTACGGGGTGCGACGAACGGAAGAATTTGCCTGAAGAATCAGTTTAACCGGAACAACGCCGCGTGACCGCGGCGCGGAAGGCCCCTTTCCTGCGGTTCACGACAGAATCGCCGGTCGGCCTCGTCCCGAGAACGAGGGCTGAAAGGCCCGCCTTGGGTTGCTCTCAGACGGCCGTGCAATCGGCCGAGCTTGAACTACAGTAGATGTAGGTATCTTATCTGCGCCGCCGCCGCGCTCCTCCCCGCGCGGTTTATCCCTGGCGTGCGAACCTGTTGTCGAGAGCAGACCTCTGGAAAAGAGTCAGTCGCCCATTTCAGTTCGCTGAAATCGGAGACGGCCTCGCGGTCTGGGGAGGCGATGATGCGTCGTCGTGTTTTCGGAGCGAGCATACTTGGAGCGGCAGTCTTGCTTGCCGTCATTGCGTGCGAAGTGCGCGCCGTGGAGCAATCGTTCGATTCCCAGGGCGTCGAGATCTCCTATCTCGACGAGGGCGCTGGAGAGACGATCGTTCTGGTGCACGGCTTCGGGCTCTCCGCGGACGAGATGTGGATGCAAGCGCCGTTTGCGCCGACGCCGATCATTCCCGAGCTGGCCAAAGAGTACCGCGTGGTTGCTCCCGATCTGCGCGGGCACGGCGCGAGCAGCAAACCGCACGGCGCCGCCGAGTATGGTTGCGCGATGGCGGAGGACATCGTGCGGTTGCTCGATCACCTGCAGGTGCGGAAGGCGCACGTGGTCGGGTATTCGATGGGGGCGACCGTCGCCGGCAAGCTGCTGGCGAATCACCCGGAGCGGCTGCTGAGCGTGACGTTCGGCGGCGGCGGTCCGGTGGTGCGACTCTCGCCGGAAGATTCGGAAGTGATCGACGCAACCGCGGCTTCGCTGGAGCAAGGATACGGGTGCGTCCCGCTGGTGATGTCGCTGGCGCCGGAGGCGGGGCCGCGGCCGAGTCCGTTTCAAGCGTCGATGATCAGCACGCTCTTAGTGCGAGGCAAAGACCAGCAGGCGCTTGCGGCCGTGATGCGCGGTCAGCCAGGGCTGGCCGTCACCGAGGAGGAACTGGCGGCGTCCGCGGTTCCGGTGCTGTTCATCTACGGCGAGCGCGAGGCGCGGTGCAAGCTCAATCGCATCGCGGGGGCGCTCGATGCGCTGCCGCAGGCCGAGGTGATGGAGATCGAGGGACGCGATCATGTGACCACGGTCGCGAGCCGGAAGTTCCGCGAGCGGGTTTTGGAGTTTGCTCGGGCGCATGGGGAGTAGGGCCGGTGACCGGCCAATTCTAATCGCCCATCTACGCGGTACTCTGTACACCGTACTTTGTACGGGGCACTCGCTACGACGGCCGTGTACCCACCTCTCACCCCCTCCCTAACCCCTCCCCTCAAGGGGGAGGGAACCGGAAGATGTTATCTGTGGGAAATCGGGTAAAATTCTTGGCGGCCGCGTCGAATCGGCCGTCGGCCGTTCGACCATTGGATGACGGCGAGGCCGTTGTCCGTTTTACTCGAGCAAGAAATCAGAGGAGGCCCCCATGTCTGAATCCACTGGAACCGTCCGCCTGCATCGCGTGTTGCGAGCCCCTGCGGAGCGGGTCTACCGCGCGTTTCTCGACCCCGAGGCGATGGTGAAGTGGCTACCGCCGCATGGGTTCGTGGGCAAGATCCACGAAATGGACGCGCGCGTCGGCGGCGGTTACAAGATGTCGTTCAAAAACTTCGGCACGGGCAGCAGCCATTCGTTCGGCGCGAAGTACACCGAGCTCACGCCGAACGAGCGAATTCGGCACACCGACAAGTTCGACGATCCCAACCTGCCCGGCGAGATGCAGGTGACGATCACGCTGCGAAAGGTGCTGTGCGGAACCGAGCTTAACATCGTGCAGGAAGGAATTCCCGCGGCGATCCCGACGGAATTCTGCTACGTCGGCTGGCAGGAGTCGCTGACGCTGCTCGCCCAGGTGGTGGAGCCGGAGATTCCGGACGGGGCGTGAGAGAGGCCCTCCGGCCGTGGATCATCCGGCGAGTCCGCGAATCCACTCGACGTAGATGATCTGCCGGAGCAGCTCCTTGCGATCGACCGAGATGGAGTTCGCCTCGTACTCTTTGACGAGCGGGTCGGCCCAGCTCGGAAGTTCGAGGGCGAAATCTTCCCCGGGCATTTTCAGGGCGAGTTTGTCGGCGTGCAGGTCCGGCGTCATTTGCTCGACCAGCTCCTGCATCTCCGCGGTCAAAGCGATGTTGCCGGCGGCGTCCGGTTTGGCATCGATGCCTTCGGCGATTTTCCGCAGCCCCGCCATGTAGTCTTGGACGACCTGGTCCGCGTCAGCGGACGAGTCCGTCTCGGAGATCACCTCACGCATCTGGGCGCGGTGTTGCGGCGTGACGCCGAAGATGACGGGGTCGCTGTCCAGCTTTTGCCCGCAGCCGGCGAGGACGACCGTCGCGATCGCAAGCGAAACCCATCGGTACGTGCGAGCGTTCGGCGAGCGCATGGTGGTCAGAGCCTCGAATTGAAACGAGTGCGAGATTTTGAGACGGCGACGCCCGCGGTAGTGCGGGCCGCTACTTGCCTTCGGGCCGTGGCAGCAGCTTGTCGAGGATCCCGTTGACGAACTGCGGCGACTGGGCTGTGCCGTAGCGCTTGGCCAGCTCGATGGCTTCGTCGATCGCGACGCGGTCGGGCGTGTCGGCGTAGCGAATTTCGTAGGCGCCGAGGCGGAGCAGGTTGCGGTCGGTGGCGGCCATGCGAGGGACGGACCAATTGGCGGCCTTCTCCGCGAGCAAGGCGTCGAGCTCGTCCTGGTTTCGCTTCACGCCGAGCACGAGCTGCTTGGCAAACTCGCGGAGCGATTCGTCCTGCAGGCGCGCACCCAGAAACACGCCGAGATTCTCGAGCGAGTTGGCCGGGTTCAGGTCCTCTTGAAAGAGGGCCTGGAGGGCAATTTCGCGGGCACGGCTACGGCGGGGCATGGGGGAAGGAATCGCGGGGCAGGAGTGAGGAGGGACAGGCGGCGGGCGGAAAGCCAGTCATTACTATTCTAGGACCCGCCATTCTACGCCGACGGCAGATTTTTGAGCAGCCCCACCATGTGCAGGGCGGCCTCCGCGCAGTCGCGACCCTTATTTCCGTGGGCGCCGCCGGCACGGTCGATCGCCTGCTCCATCGATTCGCAGGTGAGAATGCCGAACAGGACGGGCATGTCGGTGCTCAGGCCGACTTCCATAAGTGCGAGGCTGACGCCGCGATTGATGTGCTGGTCGTGGGTCGTGTCGCCGCGCACAACCGCTCCGAGAGCGAGCACCGCAGCGTATTCGCCGCTCGCGGCCATCCGGCTGACGGCGAGCGGAATCTCCCAAGCGCCGGGGACCCAAGCGACGGTGATCTGGCCGTCGGGAACGCCCGCCTCGCGCAGCGACGCAACAGCCCCGGCGAGTAACTTGTCGGTCACCTCGCGGTTCCACTCGGCGACCACAATCGCGAAGCGATCGGAGGGCTCGGGTGGTGAGGCCGGGATCGGAACAGGCATGAGATTTTGGCTTGAAGGAGACCGGCTGGCGAGCGGCATTATCGGCGATCAAAGTTTATCCGATTGAGGGTGGACCGGGCTATTCCAATGCAGTGAAATGCTCGCATCTGGTTGTTCGCGCCGTGGTATTGGCAGGCGCGGCCGAGATAATGGCGTGGTCAACCAGACCAGTCACGAAAACGCTTGCCTAGGCGGTGTCGTAAGAACATACTTCGGTTTGAGATACCTATGCGATTAGCACCGCTTTTGGCGGGCTGCTGCCGGCGGCCGAACTTTTTCCCAGAGTCCCGGAACGCCAGTTTGGATTCAGAACAAACTCATGAATGTCCTCATTCGCTCGGTCTGCTTCGTGGCGGCAGTGAATGCAATTGCCATGCAGGCTGTCGCGGCCAATTACGTCTTTAGCAACGTCGTCGATAGCACCAGCTTATCGGCGATCAGCAGTTCTTTTCCCAATAACAACCCTGCAGTCGCCAATGGCGTCGCGGCGTTCTATGACGATTCTGCGACGCCAAAGGCGATTTACGACACCGTTGGCGGAACGCACACTAAACTCGCCGAAAGAGGAGTCCCAACGCCCATCGGTACGTTTCAACTTGTTAGGACTGCCAGTCCTCCCGGCAGTTTCGTCTCAGCCAGCGGCCGCGAAGTCGCGTTTCACGGCGCCCTTATCCCGCCAAACGAAACGTCGCCGGTACGTGGAATATTTCAGGCGGGGAGCGGCGGGTTGAGGCCGGTTGCCATGGTCGGCGATACAATCGCCGGGTCGACGTTCACGAACTTCGGCAATTCGCCAGCGCAATCCGGCAATGACGTCGCGTTCATTGGTCGGTACGGCACGACTAACGGCGTCTTCCTCGGCAATGGAGGCGGTCTAACGACGATCGTCAAGTCAGGTGATCCAGCGCCGAGCGGAGTCTTCGGTGGTTTTGGCAAGTCCGACAATGCGGTATCCCTCAGCGACGGCCGGTTCGCATTTTATGGCACCTACTCGACAGGGCCCGGCATATTTACCAGCAACGGCGGCCCGTTGACGACAATTGCCAAGAAAGGAGATGCGGCGCCCACTGGGACATTCGCGAACTTCAACGACCCGTCGATCAGCGGCGAAGATGTCGCGTTCTTGGCGAACTATGGCTCTTTCAGCGGCCTCTTCAAAGGCAACGGCGGTCCGCTCACGCAGATCGCCCAAATCGGCCAGAATGCGCCGAGAGGAAGCTTCCTGGCATTTGACGAACCGGCAATTGCGGACAGCGTGATCTCTTTTCAGGGCCACTACCTCAATAACCAAACGTGGGAGACCGGACTATTCGTCGGCGACGGCGGACCGCTCGAAACCGTGATCAAAACGGGAGATCCGCTTTTCGGGAGTACGGTGACCGATCTGTCGTTCGGGCGCTTCGGATTCGACCAGGACGGCTCCGGGCGATTGGCATTCAGGTACGCTCTGTCCAACGGCGTCAGCGGCCTGGCTTTTGCACAGCCGGTTCCCGAGCAGACAACTTTTTCGATGATCGTGGTCGCATTTGTGGCAATAGCTCGGCGACGTTGCGTTAGTTGCCGCTGCCGTCTGAACTCGACCTTTATGAGGGCGAGCCGATGCCGGTGCGACGCCTCGATGGCGAACGCGGGATGACGCCGGGCATGCGTTAGGATCGATGAGTCAGCCGCGCCGAATGATTTGATACTCCTCGACGACGCGGCCGCCGACGAGGTGCTCCTGAATGATGCGCTCCAGGACCTCCGCCCGGCAAGAGTGGTACCAGACGCC
>JANOIK010000485.1:0-5281 GCA_031407585.1 Planctomycetota bacterium
CGGCTCGATGTCCGCGTCGGCGACGATCGTGAGACGTCGCATTCCGGGGCCGGTCTTCTTGCGCGTCGCGTGGGGATGCGACGACAGGCCGCGGTGCCCTTCCAGGCCGATCACGTGGAATTGCAGGCCGGCCTGTTCGAACTCCATTTCCATCTCGTGCAGCTTTTCCATGACGCTGTGATCCACGAGCCTGGTGCCCGAGAGGTCGACCACCAGATTGTTCCGCTCGCCGAGGCCGATCTGCTCGAGCTCGCGTTTGAAGGGAATCCAGTTGGTGAACACGGCCGAGCCGCGGGCCGTGATGATGACGGTGTCTTCGCCCTGCGGGGTGACCTCGAGATACGGCTTGAGCATGCTGCTGAAGGGGAGGCCGTTGAGCAGGTGGATGAACGCCTTCACGGCGATGCCGACGCCGATGCCGATGAGCAGGTCGGTGGCCAGCACGGCGACGATGGTCGTCGTGAAGATCACGAGCTGCTCGGGGCCGATCTTGAAGACGTTGATGAACTCGCGGGGCGAGGCGAGCCGGAAGCCGGTGTAGACCAGCATGGCGGCGAGCGCGGCGAGCGGGATGCGGTGGATGAGGGCCGGCGCCATGGCAACGAAGCCCAGCAGAAATAGGCCGTGCCAGAGGTCGGCGAAGCGGGTGCGGGCGCCGTTATCGATGTTGGCCTTCGAGCGGACGATCTCGGAGATCATGGGCAGGCCGCCGATGCAGGCGACGGCCGTATTGGCGATGCCGACGGCGACCATGTCGCGGTTGAGGTTGGTTTTGCGCTTCCAGGGATCGAGCATGTCGATGGCCTTGGCGCTGAGCATCGACTCGACCGTGCCGATGAGACAGAACATGACCACCCATTTGAGCGCTTCCATGCGCAGGTCGGGGTTGGTGAAGACCGAGAAGTCGGGGTGGGCGATGGCGCCGAACAGGTTGAGCTGGGCGACGAGCAGATCGGGGCCGAGCTTGAAGCTTTGCTGGCCCCAGGTGTAGGTGTGTTCGTGCGAGAGGTCGAAGTAGATGCCCATCGGCACGGCGAACAGCAGGACGATGAGTTGGCCGGGAATCATCTGGAAGAAGCTGTTCTTCACATATTTTTTGATGACCGGCAGCCCGAACAGGATGATGAGGCTCACGATGCCGATGGTTGCGATTTCGGGATTGGCGTGCAGGAGCGTGTTGGGAATTTGGCGGAGGATCTCGAGCGGCTCGCCTTTGACCTTTTGGCCGACGGCGACGGGAATTTGCTTGAGCATGATGATGACGCCAATGGCCGCCAACATGCCGTGCACGACGGAGGTGGGAAAAAAGTCGCCGAGCACGCCGGCTCGGACCAGCCCGAAGATGATTTGGATGACGCCGGCGACGACGCCGACGGCGAGCGCCATTTGGTAGGCGCGCAGGTCGGCCGCGGGATCCTGGCCGCCGGTGAAGCCGAAGGACGTGACGGCGCCAACCGCGATGACGATGAGGCCGGCGGCGGGGCCCTTGATCGTGAGTTCGGAATTGCTGAGGAACGTGGTGAGGATCGACCCCACGATCGCGGTGATGATGCCCGCGACGGGCGGATAGCCGGAGGCCAGTGAGATGGCGATGCACAGGGGCAGCGCGATCACGAAGACGAGGAAGCCGGAGATCAGATCGTACTTGAGGAATTTCGCGAAGCCCTGAGCGTTGCCGCGGGGGATTTCGTCGAGTGTGGCCGTGGCCATGGGTGAACTCCGAGGGGGCGGTCTTGGTATGCGGAAACCGGTGGCTAGCGCCCGCCGGCTGATTGATTTCGCGGGGATGCGGCGGCGTCTGGTTTGGCGGCGAGCCAGAAGTCAGGACGGGGTTTCTGGCGGTGAAGTTCGGCGGCGTGGGGCGGCGCGCGGCGGCGTCGCGCACTTCGGCCAGCGGGCCGTGGAAATGCAATTGCTCGCGGGCGAGCTGTGCGATGGCGAAGCGATCGAGCAACAACCTCACGGCCAGGAATTCGGCGAGACTGCCCGCCGGTGCGGGGTGAACCGTCCACTCGGCGTTGGACTCCATTTGCCAAACCATGCCTGCCCATCCGCGCAGCGCCAGCAGCGATGCGATGATGAACGCTTCGCGCTCGTCGGGCTGAACGCCGAGCAGTGCGAGCGACTCCTCGATGGATTCCCAGGGCGAAACATTCTCGGCGGCCAGTCGCTCGATTTCGGGCCGCAGGTCGCGCAGCCAACTTGGAAACACGCCGCCCGGGGAGCCAAAGTGGGAGAGAAACGCTGCGTAGAATCCGCGATCCCGGTCGGGCAGCGGCCAATGGCCGATGCCCTGGTCCAGAAATGCGGCGCAGTACCGAATGAGAATGTCGTGCACGAGTTCGTCGGAGTCGTGTCCGACGGCGTCGAGCAGCGCGTCGCGATGCCGGCTCGCTCGAGGGCCGCCCGCGGGAGCCGGTTCGCTGGAGGAGGCCCCGCGATGACAGATGCGCCACAGCAATTGCAGGGAAAACGCCTCCCAGGCCTCGTCGCTCCAGGATTCGATCGGTTCGTCGCCAAAACTCTCGAGCAGGTTCGTTACGAGCGTTCGCAAGGCGGCCGGCGCGGCGTTGGCAGCGCCCGGCGCCGCGGCGCCGAAATCGCGCATGATCCAGCGTCGCGTGCTCTCGATCGCGCGATCGCGATATTTCGGCAGAGCATCGCTGCGAAACTTTCGCAGCGCTTCGGTCTCGGCCACGACCCAACGCAGCTCGGCGGTGGGCGCGCTGTACAGCGGCGTCTGGAGCATGGCCTGCCGCAGGTAAAAGCGGGTGCCCAGGGGGCCAATCAGCTCGTCCGCGTTCTCGGCGAGGTCCGCCTGCAGGACGGCGATCAAATCGTCGGTCCGAATGCGGCCTCGGGCCAGCTCGCTGCGATAGCGCGTCTCGGAAGGGTAAGGTTGGCAGCCGTAGACGTGCGACGCCTGCACCACGGCGTCGGCGAACGTTTCATGCTCAAAGGCGTGCAACGTGTTGTGATGCACGAAGACGGACAGCGGACCCTGCGACGGCAGTAAGTGCGTCGCATGCTCGAGAATGTGCTCGATCTCCACTTGAGCGGCGCCGCTGTGCGAAGTCGTCGGCGCCGCGCGATGCTGGACCGCAGTGTCAGACACGGGGGAAGCGCCTTGAGGGACTTGGTGGGACGAACGGCGCCGACCGAAGCACGGCGGCACAGAACGCGAGCGGGGCCGAATCGACGAGACGCGGCGAATAGCCACGCCTTCATTCTTATCGGCGAGGCGCGCTGCGAAGCGGCGCCGCGGTTGTTTGGTATACGCGGCAAACTGTATCCACGCCACTTCGGGCAGGTTACAATTTCGACAGTCTGCGACGGTACTCATGCCGTTCGACGCGCAGAACGAGCTTGCGGCGGTGGATGGCCGCAGTGCGCGCAGCGGTCGCAGCGAATGAAGGCGCTGCCGTCGCGCTGAGCCGTGGTACAATGGCAGGTAGGAACCCCAGGGGCTGTGCCATGACTACGATCTCCGCGCTATCAAACTCTCTTGAGAATACTTCAGGCTGGACGGCCGGCTGTCGCATGGACGTGCTCATCATTGAAGACGACGAGGTCCTGGGACGCGCACTGCGTCGCGGGCTCGAGGAGTCGGGCCATCGCTGCACGTTGATCAAGAACGGCGAGAGTGGACTGGCCAGCGCGCTCAGTCAAAAAAGCGACACGATCATTCTTGACCTGATGCTCCCGGATCGGACGGGGTTGTCGGTGCTTCGCGAACTGCGCGCTCAAGGCGTGCGGACGCCCGTCATGATTCTCACTGCCCTTGGCTCCGTGGAAGAGCGCGTCGATGGGCTGAACGCCGGCGCCGACGATTACCTGGTCAAGCCGTTTTCGTTTCCCGAACTGCTGGCCCGATTGGCGGCGATCTCGCGGCGATCGATCAATCTCAGCCCGCAGCAGCTCAAGGCCGGTCCGCTGACGCTCGACCTCTCGATGCGCCGCGTTGCCCGCGATGGCGTGGAAATCGACCTCACGCCCACCGAGTTTAGCCTGCTCGAGTTCTTGATGCGGAACGCCGGCCAGGTGCTCACCCGCAAGATGCTGTGCGAGCATTTGTGGGATTCCTACTGGGAAGGCGTGACCAACGTGATCGAGGTGCACGTCACCCGACTGCGAGCTAAGATTGATCGAGATTTCGATCAATCGCTGCTGCAAACCGTCCGCGGCCGGGGGTATGTGCTGCGCGTGGTGTAGCGGGTATGTGGAATTGGCCCCGGAGGGGCCGAGTCATGTAGCCAGGGGCGCGAGCCCCTGGTATGAAATCGGAACGTAGTCGACAGCCCCAGCGGGGCGACACCGTCCGCACATGCAAGCCAATGTCGCCCCGCTGGGGCTTCGGAATTGGATCGCCGTCGTTAACCAGGGGCTCGCGCCCCTGGCTACACGACTTCGCTCCTCCGGAGCGACGGAAAGGTCCGCGACTTCTCATCTCGACATCGATGACAAACGTCTCGCCCGCCTTACGCCCCGTCTCGCAGCATGCCGTGTGGCGAACGCTGCGTTTTCGGCTGGCTGCGTGGAACGCCGGCGTCGTCGTCATCACGGGGTTGCTCACACTGCTGGGCCTGCGGCAAGGCGTGCAGTGGGCTCTGCTGCGCGAAGTCGACCAGATGCTGGTCGAAGACGCGAACGAGATTGCCCTGGCGCTGGACGGCATGACCGCCGAGCAACTTCCAACGCTGCAGAACCAGCTCATGCGTAAGGCCGTCGGTCACAAGCAGCGCGGCTGGTACGTGAAGCTGTGTGACGATAACGATCACATCGTGTGGGCGACGCCCGAGGCGCCCGCAATCACGCCGCACGCGCCGGCTGACAATCCGAGAGCGCCCTTTTCCTTTCTGGATTATCGAACCGTGCGGCGGCGCGTGCCGCACACGATCGAGGGCATTGAGATCGTTCGCGTCGGCGCCACGCTCAACAACGTCCGCGACGACATCGCACGGATCGACAGTTGGGTGCTGCTCGCGGCCGGCGCCGTTCTGTTGACGGCCCCGATCTGCGGGTACTGGCTTGCGGCGCGGGCCGCACGCACGGTCGGGGCCATCACTGAAGCGGCTTCGCGGATGCGTCCCGCGCATCTCGACGAACGGTTGCCAATCACCGGCACCGGCGATGAGCTCGATCGGCTGGCGAACACGATCAACGGCTTACTCGACCGCATTGCCGAGCATCTCAAGCGGCGTCGCGATTTTCTGGCCAACGCGGCCCACGAGCTGCGCACGCCCCTGGCCGCGATTCGCAGCTCGGTCGAGGTGACGCTCGC
>JANOIK010000509.1:0-2613 GCA_031407585.1 Planctomycetota bacterium
ACGACCAGCGACGGCCCGAGCGCGACTTCCGACACGCGGGTTACCGCCCCGCTGGTGGGCAGCCGCGGCGGCGCCTGCGGCAGGCTCGTGGTCAGCGAGCGCCCGTCGCCGTCGGTCAGCGCGAACTCGGCGCTCGACAGATCGCGCATCTTGCGAAGCACCGGCGCCGTGAGCGGAAAGTTCGACGCGGTGAGGACGTCGACGACGCCGCGAAGTTGTTTCTCAACCCGCGTGCGAGTGTTGCTCGACGCCAACCGGGCCTCGATGACTCCCACCGCCGCCAGGCTGGCGACGGAGACCGCCAGCAACGGGCCCATGATCTGATTTCGCAATGGCCAACGCATGGCGGAAACAGCCGTCAGGCGGCCGTGAAACAGGTAACGATCGGGGGGGCGCCAGCGGTGTCGCACAAATCGACACCACGTCGCAAGATTGGCCTCTTTGTCCCCTTTATTTGCGTCCGCGGCGGCGCGACGATGGAGCCGTAGTCGGACAGAAGCCCTGAAGGCATTCTCGCACAGTTGAGGCTCAGATGGAAATAGTTGCCCCGAAGGGCGAATATCGACGAAGCCGTGCGACGCACGCGCGCGGTTTTACCCTCGTCGAGTTGTTGGTCGTCATTGCGATCATCGGCGTGCTGGTGGCCCTGCTGCTCCCCGCCATCCAGGCGGCGCGCGAGGCTGCCAGGCGCAGCCAGTGCCTGAACAACCTCAAGCAGTTGGGATTAGCAACGCACAACTTCGAGTCGGCCAAGCAGCACCTGCCCCCAAGCGCGTTGGTCGACCTCAGCGTCACGACGACCGCGAATAACGGGTCGTGGGGAGTTCACGGCCGGCTCCTACCCTACATGGAGCAAGAGAATCTGCGTCGGTTGGTCAATCTCGAGCAAGCATGGGATTTGCAGATGGCCATAAGCAACGTGCGAATCCCCATCTTCCAATGCCCTAGCGACGCGCGAAGCGATGAGGTGCGCGACGCGGGCGGCGGCAGGGCTTTGCTCTACGCGACCAACTATGGATTTAACATGGGCGTGTGGTTCGTCTTCGACCCGGCGCAAAACGAAGGGGGCGAGGGCGCCTTCTATCCCAACAGCAACTTGCCGCTGGCACGATTCGGCGACGGCACGTCCAACACGTTGCTCGCCGCGGAGCTCAAGGCATGGCAGCCCTATAGACGCAACGGCGGCCCGCCGACGACAACCATTCCCGCGACCGTTGCCGAAGCACAGGCCGCCGTGGCGTCGGGGGCGGAGTATAAAGACACGGGGCACACCGAATGGCCCGACGGCCGCGTGCATCACACCGGCTTTACCACTGCAATGACGCCCAACTCTTTCGTGCCGCTGGTCAATGCGGGCGAGACCCTCGACGGCGACTACAACTCCTGGCAAGAAGGCAAGAACGGCGGCGCCGGCATGCCAACCTACGCCATCGTCACCTCGCGAAGTCACCACCCCGGCCAGGTGCAAGTTGCCATGGTCGACGGCTCGGGGCGGGCCGTCTCGAGCGAGATTGAATTGGGCGTCTGGCGCGCGATGTCGACTCGAGATGGCGGGGAGACCGTCGCGGCGCCCTAGCCGATGGAGTTCACCGGCCGTCGACGGGCTCTTCCGTCAGCAGCAGCGCCGCGACCGTCGCCTGCCGCTCGCGCCACAGATTGGCGGCCTGTTGCCGTAGGCACTCGGCCCGCTGCTGCGCGGCGAACGCTAGAAGCTGTGCGTTCTGGTCCGCGAAGTAGGTCGCGCCGTACACGCCGAAGCTCCGCGTCGACTCAAACGACCGGACGCGGTGACGCCACAACGCCGCTTCGTACTCTGCGAGCGCGGCCTCTTGCTCGATCGCCGCCAGTTGTTGGGGGAACACGCTGTAGGCGTAGTTTACTACCGCCATTTGCGCGGGTGATAGCTCGCTCTGCGGCGTCGCTTCTTGGGAAAACGCTGACTGGGCCGATGTGCTGCAGAGAAGCGCGAGGACGCACGACGCGAGGAGGCGAGAGAACGACGACATGGCAAACCTGGAAAAGGGCTCGTGGGCGGCCGCGTCAGTCGTGCGCGACCAACCTTCACACTAGTTGCCGGCGAAAAAACCGCCAGCACCCACTCCCATTCCCATCAGCTCAGCACGACCAGATTATCCCGGTGCACCACCTCGTCGTACGGGCATTGCCCCAGCAATTCCGCGATACGCTCGGTCGGCTGCCCGGCAATTGTCGCCATCTGGGCGGCCGTGTAATTGCTCAGCCCCCGGGCGAATTCCCGGGCCGCGGCGTCGCACAGAGACACCACGTCGCCTTTAGCGAAATTCCCCTCGACCGCCACGACCCCGACCGCGAGCAGGCTTCGACCCTTGGTTTCGACCGCCGCGGTGGCGCCCGCGTCGAGGGTCAACTTGCCGCGAGGCGTCGCCGACCAGCCGATCCACCGTTTGCGCGACGCCACGGTGCGCCCTTCGGCCACGAACAGCGTCCCCACCTCGGCGCCCGAGAGAATCTCGAGCAACACGTTCGGTCGCCGGCCGCTGGCAATCACGACGCTTTCGCCGGCGCTCGTCGCGATGCGCGCCGCGCGCAACTTACTACCCATCCCGCCGCGGCTGAGTTGCACGCGCTGCGGCC
>JANOIK010000511.1:0-2643 GCA_031407585.1 Planctomycetota bacterium
GAAGCTGTACATGCCACCGCCCTGGGCGCCGGGGAACGCCGGGATATCAGCCTGCGGCAACTCATCGGGCCGCGCGGCGCCGGGCAGGTACGGCTTGCCTTTCGCGGCCCACTCCTCGATCACGGGCAGCGCCATGACCCACGCCGCATCGGAATGCTCCTTCACCTCGGCGAGCTTGCGATTGGCTTTGTCCTGATCGGACTTGGGAACGCTCGGATACGCGGCGAAACTGACGCTAGTTAACGAAGCTAATAGTAAAGCGTCGGCCAGGCGAAACATAACGTTGAACTTCATTGAAGGGCTTATGAAAAGAGTAGGAGGTGGAACACTGATAATCGCTAATGATCACTAATCGGAGGTTTGTGGAGGTCGGAGAGGATGAATCGCTTCCATTCCACACCGTCTTTTTGACCAAAGTTGATGAGGTACCCGACAGGTTGACGCGCAATGCGAAGGTAGTTGAAAAGTTGGGCTTCGTGATCCGGGATGAGTTCTTTGAGCGATTTAAGTTCAACGACGATTGCGCCGAACGTCAGCAGATCTGGAATATATCGCTTGCGAAGTTCTCGCCCCTTGTAAATCAATTTCAGCTCATGCTTTGTAATAAATGGAATTCCGCAAAGTTCCAGTTCGATCTCCAAACACTCCTGATAAACTTCCTCCGCCATTCCGTAGCCAATTTGGTTGTAGACTTCGAAGACCGCGCCCATCAGCCGATAACCTTCGCTCTCAAACACGGCAGTCTCTCCGTATTAGCGAAAATAGGTGCTTATTAGTGTTCCTCCTGATCCTGTTCTCATCCTTGGATAAATTAAGTTACTACCGAGCCGCGCGGGCTTGCTCGGCTTTCTTCATGTCGATGCCGGCCTTCGACAGGTAGTTGTTGATGCGGCCTTTGTACTTGCCGAACCAGGCGTGCTTTTCGTCGGACGAGCCGGCGTCCATGGCGTATTCGCGGGCTTCGAGCAGGTTGGCTTTGAGCTGGATCTTCTGCTCCGCGGTGAGATCGGGGAGCAGCTCGAGATACCCGCGGTAGGTGATGGGGACGACGCCGTAGGTCAGGCCGTCCTTCACCGCTTCGACCTGCTCGGGCGTGAGCTGGGCTTCGAGCTGCGCGACGAACTTGCGGTGCAGCGTGGAGAGCTCGGACGCGACCTCGGCTTCGTTCCTCTCTTTCGCATCGCGGGCGGCGTGGACGACGCTGAGCGCCCGGTACTGCCCGGCGATCAGGTCGCGCACGCGGAGCGCGTCGGCGGCGTCTTCGATCTTGAGCGTCGCGACGATCTTGTCGGCCCGCTCGTTGATGACCTTTGTGTACGCAGGGTCCGGATCGACGGCGGGCTCTTGGGCGATTGCTTGCGCTGCACACAACACGCAAAGCATGGTCAAAGCAACAAAGGATTTCATGGCAGATTATTCTTGTCTGAGAGAATTGTTTTTTTAGGAGTGACTCACGCAAAGGCGCAAAGAACGCAAAGAGGAACGAGTTCAAACCTTTGCGTTCTTTGCGCCTTTGCGTGAGGCCTTCCGTTGTCTTCGTTTAGGTTATTTACTTTCGAAGTGATACTTCCCGCTGCCGACTTGCAGTTCCCACCTCGCATTCTCTACGCCGATGACTTCGACGCCCTCGACGTCATCGACCCGCACGCCGCCCTCGGTAACCACGGCGTACGGGTTCCGTGGCGGGTAGAGCGTCGCGGTCGCGCCGACGGGGATCGTCACATCCCACGTGAAGACGCCATCCTTCTTCTCCCACGAGCTCTTGATGAGCCCATACGGCGAGTTGTGCGTCGCCTTCACCCAATCGAGGCCGGCGACCGGCTCGGGCCGCATGATGATGTGCTTAAACCCCGGCTCGGCGTCGTCGGGCTGAATGCCGGCGAGGTTTTCGTAGAGCCAGATCACCAGGTCGCCCACGAGCATCACGTGGTTGCCGGAGTTCATCGCGGGGTCGGCCGTGTTGCCGTTCCAGAGCTCCCACACGGTGGTCGCGCCTTCGGAAATCATGTAGCCCCAGCTTGGGTAGTCGGTCTGCGCGGCGATCGTGTAGGCCAGGTCCGGCCGGCCGCCGTCGGTGAGCACGCGACACAAAAACTGCCCGCCGATGAGGCCCGTGCCGATGTGGTTGTCGGTCTCTTCGGTGATCTTCTTCACGAGACGGGCGAAGACGCGCTCCCGCATGTCGTCGGGGACCATGCCGAACGCCAGCGGCAGGACGCACGAAGTTTGCGAGCCGTTGTCGTACTGGCCGAGCTCGCGGTTGAGAAATTTCTCGTTGAACACGGCCTTGAGCTCGTCGGCCTTGGCGGCGAAGCGCGTCGCGTCGTCGTCCTTGCCGAGCTGTTTCGCGAACCGCTCCATGATCCGCAGGTCGTTGTACAAGTACGTCGTCGACAGCAGCGCGGTGTGCGTCTGCCGCGCGGGGTCCTTCGAGTGGATGAGCTTGGGGTCCTCGGGCGGCACGCACCAGTCGGCATACTTGTCGCGGTCGATAATCCCGTCCTTCACGAACGTGAGCATATAGTCGACCCACAGCTTCGCCTTGTCGTAGTGGCTGGCGACGACGTCCGCGTCCGCGTACTGCCGCTGGAGCGAGTTGGGCAGCAGCACGGTGGTCGATGGCCACGTGACATTGTCGGTGTA
>JANOIK010000551.1:0-2537 GCA_031407585.1 Planctomycetota bacterium
TCTCCTGCGATTTGGAAAAGCTGTTAGCGATTAGCCATCAGCAGTCAGCCAGAGGGGGGAAGGGACCGCTCCAGGTCTCCGCTCCCGTCTGGCTGAGTACTGAGTACTCGGTACTGCGAACTTTGAACTGAGGCCTGAGGCGTCCCTCAACCTGTAACTTTCGACCAGGACACCGTTTATAAACGCTAACGGCGTCCCCTAGAAGCGGCCAAACTCGCCAAATATGGCAGCCAGACCGCGATGTGCCGCTCTGGTAACGCAACGAACGTGCCAACGCCGCGAAAAGAAAGCCCTGCGGCAGAATTCCCGTAAGTTTTAGGCCTTGCGGCACGTATATAGTGCGGGCGCGTGCATAATCGATGGAAGAACCGCTCCGCCATTTTGGCAGTAACCTGCTGGCGAGTTTCTCCGTACCTGTTGGCGAGTTTCTCCGAAACTCGCTTGATTGGACGCGCCTGTCACCCCGAAGTCCCCCGAGGGGTCCGCTCGCAACCTAGGCTGACACGTTCCTAAAACGCTTTAAAACTAGATCCCGTCGCTACTCTTCCCCCGCTGCCGCGGGGTTTAATCTCTCATCCCTTCTCGACTGCTCTCCTTTCAGATTCCGAAGGAACGCCACCATGCCCCACGCCTCTTCGCGTCGCACTCGGGCCCAACATGGCTTCACGCTCGTAGAACTCCTGGTCGTGATCGCCATCATCGGCGTGCTCGTCGCCCTGCTGCTCCCGGCGATCCAAGCGGCCCGCGAAGCGGCCCGACGCGGCCAGTGCGCGAACAACCTCAAGCAAATGGGCCTCGGCGCTCAGAATTACATGTCCGCCCAGGGCAACTTACCCACCGGCGGCTGGGGCTGGGCCTGGGTCGGCGACGCCGATCGAGGCTTCGGACGTAACCAACCCGGCGGGTGGGTTTACAATCTGTTGCCCTACATCGAGCAGGCCCAAATGCACAAACTCGCGGGCGACGGCGCTCGCGACACGATTGGTCCCGCTCAGCTCGCGGGCACGCTGCGGGTCCTTCAATCGCCCCTGAACACGATCCGGTGCCCGTCACGGCGTGTCCAGAACGTCTACCCGAAGCCACAGGACGCGCCATTCTACGCGTTCAACTCGGCAACCTCCGCGACGGTCATTGCAGGCCGGAGCGACTACGCCATCAACACCGGCGATCGCGGGCCTGTTGAAACGAGACCAGCAAACTTCGCGCCCGGCAATTATAACGGTCAGCCCTTGGCCAACTACGACGGCAATAATGGCAATACCTTTAACACGTGGTGCATGACGACTACGGGGCAGCCAATCGTTGGACAGGCTTGTGACATCTACGCCAACAACGCCGGCGAAGCGATGGATCCCGTGTGGGGAACGACTGGAGTGAGTTTCCGCCGCAGCGAAATCGATATTCCCGCGATCGCTGACGGCACGTCGAACACCTATCTCATCGGCGAAAAGCACATGCAGCCATCTCACTACGAAACTGGCCAGGATCCCGGCGATAACGAGACGTGGTGCACCGGCTTCAACAACGACAATTTCCGCCTTGGCCGCTACGAGCCGCTCGCGGATATCGACGACCCTGACGGCCTCATCCTGCAACGGGCAACTCGCTTTGGAAGCGCTCACAGCACGGGTTGGACCGTCACCTGGTGCGACGGGCACGTAACTTTCGAGAGTTACGACATCGATATTCAAGTTCATCGCGGGAACGCCAACCGCAGCGACGAAGGCCGGCGACCGCTCTAGGCCGTTAACTATCAGCCGCCGGGGCGCTAGCCCCCGGTTCTGAACCATCGATTGACGTCCGATCTGTCCCACGATTTCTGTTGGATGCCCTGCATGAAATGTTCTCCGGTCGTGTTTTCAACTGCGCTCATGGTAATTACGGGGTGTGCAAGTGGAACAGTGGGCGTTAAGCCCGCCGATGTTGACCCGGCCGCAGTCGCCGCCAACGCGATGACCGCCTGCGACGCCAACGGGGACGGCGCCCTCGAATCGTCGGAGCTTGCGAAGTGCCCCGCTCTAGCGTCCACGCTGGCGTTGTTCGACGCCGACGCCGATCATCGGCTCTCGTCGGCAGAGATTTCTCGCAAGTTCGAGACGATTAAAAACTCGGGGACCAGATCGACGGGCGTTCAATGCACCGTGACCCTCGACGGTAAGCCGCTCTCCGGCGCGACCGTAAAGCTCCTCCCGCCGGACATCTTCGATGGCTCGCTGCTCCCGGCCGAGGGCGTGACCGATGAGCAGGGCATCGCTCGCCCCTCGATCGGCGCCGACAACCTGCCGGAGAAGCTCAAAACGGCGGCGCTCGTTTACCCCGGACTCTACACGGTCGAAATCACGCATCCCGACCAGCAACTACCGGAGCGCTACAACGCCAAAAGTGAACTCGGCCTCCTCATCGACCCCACCTCCCGCGAAGGCGGCGGAGCAAGGTTCGACCTCAAGTCGAACTAAGTAGGCCCGCAGTGGAATTTCAGCGGGTTGTTGTTTTGGGTTAAACTCCGTGAATACACGAGGCTCGGCGGAGCCTCCCTT
>JANOIK010000575.1:0-1887 GCA_031407585.1 Planctomycetota bacterium
GATGACGGCCTTGCTGCTGGCGACGCTCGTGCTGGGGCTGGTCGGCCGAGCGGTGCCGCAGATCAATATTCTCGTCGTCGGTTTCAGCCTGAACGCGCTGCTTACGCTGGGGGCGCTCTTTGTCTCGCTGGGCGCCATCGCGTGGGCGTTTCCGCAACAGGCGACCGACGCGATTCTGCTGCTCCGCGACGCGATTCGCGAAACGGCCTCATATGCAGATCCTTCGCTTCCGACTCCCAGCGCGTAGATTTCGATGCCTGAGCAATCCGGCGAAAAATCACACGACGCCACAGCGCATCGCCGGCAGCAGGCCCGCGAGCAGGGGCAGGTTGCGTACAGTCAGGATTTAGGCTCGGCGGCGCTGCTCGTCGTGGGAGCGTGGGTGTTGCTCACCTGGGGCGGCGCCGTGGTTGCCGCGGCCATCAGCTTCATGGAGCAGCAATTGGCAAACCCGGGTCCGCTCGCCATCGGCGAGGGCGACGCCGTTCGGCAGTCCTTCTCCATGTTGCAGCGATTTGGCGGGCCGCTGCTGCCGATTTTGGGCCTGCTCATGCTCGCCGGCGCGCTGTCGACCGTCATGCAGATCGGCCTGCTCTTCGTCCCCGAGCGATTGAAACTCGACCCCTCGCGCATCAGCCTGCTGGCGGGGATGAAGCGCATTCTCTCGCTGCAGGGCGTGGCGCGGCTCGGCTTTGGGCTGTTCAAGCTGCTGATTATCGCGGTCGTCGCATCGGTCGTGCTCTACCGCCGCCGCGAAGAAACGCTCGGCGCCAGCGAGCTCGAGATCGCCGACCTAGCGCGGTTCATCATCGACATCTCGCTATCGACCGCGCTGTGGGTTGGCGGCGCCCTGCTGATTCTCGCACTGCTCGACTTTGGCTTTCAGCGCTGGCGCCACGAACAGGACTTGCGGATGACGCACCAGGAAGTGCGCGAGGAAATGAAGAACCTGCAGGGCGACCCCGCAGTGATCGCCCGCCGCCGCGCCATCCAACGGCAGATGGCGCTCAACCGCGTCGGCGACAAAGTGCCCAAGGCAGACGTCGTGGTCACGAACCCCACGGAGTTGGCGATCGCCATCCAGTACGACCCGCTGACGATGGCGGCGCCGATCGTGCTGGCCAAAGGCGCCGGCGTGATCGCTCAGCGCATTCGCCGCCTGGCGCTCGAGAACAACATTCCCGTGGTGGAACGCAAGCCGTTGGCGCAGTTGCTCTACAAGGAAGTCGCGGTGAACCACCCGGTGCCCGACGGCAGCTACGCCGCGGTGGCGGAGGTGCTGGCGTACGTGTACCAGCTCAAGGGGAAGAAGATGCCCGCGCCGCGCGCGGCGTAAGCCCTAATTAGGCCCAAGACGGCTGGCCAATTAACGCCGCGCCGCCGGTTTTTGCCACTTATAGGCTTTCTTAAGTTGCATCCTGCAGGTTAGCAATTAGCGTGAACATTAGTCGTCTCGTTGTTGCCCGCAGCCCTGCTTGGAACTCCTATTATGATCTTCTCTCGGTGGAGGCGTTGCGCCTTGTGGATTCTCGGCGCCGCCCTAGCCTTTAGTCCGATTACGTCGCACGCCCAGGCCATCGGCGATAGCCAACTTTCGGGGTACGTCTACATTGACCGCAACAACGATGGCATGCTTGCCTTTTCGGACCAGGCGAGCCCGGAATTGGTGCTCCCTGGCGTTGAGATAAAACTGTTTCGGCTGGTGGGTATGGCGACGGAGCTCTTCAAAACAACAACCACCGACGGCATCGGGAGATACGCGTTCACGGAACTGCCGGCTGGCGTTTACGGACTTCGGCAAACACAGCCAGTTCAATTCGTCGACGGCTTGGACACTGTCGGAACTATCCGCACGTTACTGGGCGTCATGTCGCCGCCAGGCTCGTC
>JANOIK010000595.1:0-2304 GCA_031407585.1 Planctomycetota bacterium
ACTCGTCGTCCTCGATCTACATTCCTATAACCACCGCCGCGATGGCGCCCACGGGCCCGAGGCCGACTCCGCCGACAACCCCGAAGTCAATCTCGGCACCGCGAGCATCGACCGCGATGAGTGGGGCCCGCTCGTGGACCGTTTCGCCGCCGACCTGCACGGCCACGATCTGTTGGGCCAGCGGCTCGACGTGCGCGAGAACGTAAAATTCCAGGGCGGCCATTTTCCGCGGTGGATCAACGCAACGTTTCCCGGCCACGCGTGCGCAATCGCGGTCGAGTTCAAGAAGACGTTTATGGACGAGTGGAACGGCGAGCCGGACGCGATTCACCTCGGCGCCCTGCAAACGGCCCTCAAGGCGACATTTCCAGGGTTAACCGCCAGTTTGAATGCACTCTCCTCCTATCGGATTGCCCCCAGTTCGTAGCGGGGTCGACCCCAGAACTCGCCTCACTAATGCCCGAACACCAAATCCACGAAACCGACGCCGCCTTTGACGCGATCGCCGCCGTCGTGAGGGACCGGCTTGGCCGCAACGAGCGAATTCGCCGAACTCTTCCCGGCGACGGACGCGTGCGCATCGATCGCCAGTTGCCGTTCTTGTGCGTCTATCGAGCCCCGCGCGGCGACGCCGACGCGGGCACGCGCGAGCTGGTGACGACCGAGGCCGCGTACCTGTTCGCCGCGGGCAAGCCGTCGCTTCACGCCGGTCTCTTGCGGCTGACGCACGACATCGCCGCCACGCTCCGCGAGCATTTCGGCGCTTTTCTGCTCATCGAAATCTGGGCCGAGGACGATCGCCTGGCCGGGATGGCGCCGCGCGACGCGACGCGGCCCGGGTTTCGCATTGTGACGACGCAGGCGCCCGTGTTGGCAGGCGCGGTCGAGGCGCTTCGCGCGGCACTTAAAGAAATCCAGTCCCAAGGTTGGCCCGCCGACGTCGCAGTCGCCACCGAGTCGTCGGCGGCGCCGCCCGACCGCCGGCCGCTGGCCGACGGGCTGTGCGAACACGGCTGCCAATGGCTCGGCATCGGCGTGCGGCCGGTCTACCGCGACGCGCAGACCGGCGCCGTTTTCCCCGTCGTGCTTCAATCGCTGCGGCGCCAACTCGCCTTCGCGATGCGCAAGTGCGTCTTCGCATTCACCGGCCAGCCGGAAAACGGCAAGAAGCCCCGCGACACTGCCGTCCATTTCGAGTCGCTCGGCCCCTCGTCGCTCGTCAAGTCAGCCCGCTTGGTCGACCAACAGCTCAGCGAAGTTTCCGAGGCCTTCGACTTCGTGCTGCAAACCGTGCCGCTCAACTCGGCCGTCGCCTGGGACGATTTCGCGGCCAACGGACATAAGCAGCCGCCGACGCTCTACTATCGGCCGCTGCCCTACGATCCGGCACTGCTCAAGCGCCGGCTGTACGAGATCCCCATCGACAGCGTCGAGGACGTGACGCTCATCCAGCTGTTCGCCCAGAAGCAGGACCATCTCGATCGGCAGCTCACGGCGCTCAAGAACATCGACGCACCGCCGTTTTTCTACGACAGCTTGCAGCTTTACGGCAAACCCGACGACGCCCTGGTGCAGCTCGCGCACGGGCTGTTGGCTCGCGTCGGACACATCGACTCCGGCGCTCGTACGCCTGACGACACGCTGGACACCGACCAAATCGTCGACGCCGCCCGCGAGCAGATCGACTACTATCACCAGCGCCTGCCGGGCTTCGTTGCCAGCGTCCACGTGCGCCGCGAGCTGGCCTCCACGATGATGGTCGCCCACGACCAACTCCTCGTCTCGGCGTCCGCGTCGCTCGCTCGTCACGCGCTCGAGCCGCTGCTGCATCACGAAGTGAGCACGCACTTGCTCACGTACGTCAACGGCCGGCAGCAGCCGCTGCAGCAGCTCTACGCCGGATTCGCGGGCTACGAGGAACTGCAAGAGGGCATGGCCGTGCTCGCCGAGTACCTCGTCGGCGGGCTGACGCCGGGCCGGGTCCGCACGCTCGCGTGCCGGGTGCTCGCCGTCCAGGCGATGGTCGAGGGCCGCTCGTTCGTCGACGCCTTCCACGAGCTGCACGACGAGCACCGCATGCCCGCGAAGGCCGCGTTCATGACCACGCTCCGCGTCTTCCGCGGCGGCGGCCTCACCAAAGATGCGATCTATCTGCGGGGGTTGCGCGATCTGGTCGCCCATTTGCACGAGGGGCACGACCTACAGCCGCTCTACGTCGGCAAAATCGGGCTGAGCCACCTGCCGCTGGTCCAGGAATTGCGACGCCGTGGAATCGTGGGCCCGCCCGCGGTGCTGCCCAGCTTT
>JANOIK010000667.1:0-2402 GCA_031407585.1 Planctomycetota bacterium
GGGTCTTAGGGGCGAATGCGCCTCCGCCAAAAAGCGATACGTCCATCCCGCGCGGCCTTCGCCAGCCGCGCCCGTCGTGCGTGCTCAAGACCCAGAGCCCGATGCGATGCGCAGCCGGATGGCGAGGGGAACTCACCGCAAAAGGAGATTGAGGGAAATGCCTGTCACCACGCTACGCGGTCCGCGACTGCTCGCGGCGACCGCCCTCATGGCGACGCTTAGCGTCGCCGCCACTGCCGGAGCTCAATTCGCTCCGTACGGACAGCCCCAGTACGGCGCGGCGCAGAACCAGTACGCGCCGTACGCCGCGGCCCAAACCCAGCAGCCCCAGCAACAGCAGCCGCAGTACGCCGCCCAGGGCGCGTATCAAGGCTACACGGCGCCGGCCCCCACCAACTACGCCGCTCCGCGCGTCGGCTTCGTCCAACAGACGCCGATCGGCGCCCAGCAGCCCGCCGTCCAGAATGTTGCCGCGCAGAACTACGGACCCTACTCGGTCCCGCACGTCGCGATGGCCTACCAGAACGGCACGACCCCGACGCCGGCCGCCGAAACGCTGCCAATGACGCCGCCGGTCGAGTCCGGCGCTGCGGCGATGCAGGGCGGGGCCTACATGCCCACGCCCGATCCCGCCGCCGATAGCTACGGCTACGGCAGCCCCGCCCCGGGCGCGTACGCTCCCGGCGCGGGCTACGAATCCTACCCGGGCCAAGGCGCGGCCGGATGTGCCACCGGTAACTGCAACACGGGCGCTGGCTACGGCGCCTCGTGCAACACAGGCGCCGCGTACGGCGCCTGCGACACCTACTCGACCTACGGCGGCATGAACGGCTGCATTAGCAAGGGCGCCGGCTGCGGCTACTGGTTCGGCGGCGTCTACGGTCTGCTCATGGACCGCGACAACGCGAACAAGTACCCGCTCGTGTTCACCAGCGCCAACGGTGCGCCGGATGGGTATTACCCGCCGTCGAACCAGGTCGTGCTCCGCACCCGCGACGCGGACATCGGTTTCCAGCCGGGCGTTGAGTTCCGCCTCGGCCGCACGTTCGGTTGCGGCGGCGGTTGCTCAAGCGCCTGCGATCCGTGCGGTGGCTGCGGTTCCTACGGGCCGAACTGGGGTCTCGAAGGCGTCTACTGGACGCTGTTTGAAGACGAGGCTGACGCGCAGTACGTTGACTCGGGCACGATTCGCACCTACTCGATGATGCCGATGGCCGGCCTCGAATACGATCCGGGCACCGGCTACCGTCCTGTGAACGAGTACTGGGATTACGGTCCCCCGGTTCGCACGCAAGATATCCGCGTGACGCTCGCTCGCGTTCACAGCAGCCTCGAAGTGCAGAACCTCGAGCTCAACCTGCTGCGGCTTGGCGTGTGCGGCGGCGGCTGCGGAGCCTCCAGCTACTCGGTCGCGTGCGGCCCCAGCGCCGGCGGCTCGTGTGATTCGGGTTACGGATGCGCCACCGGCGGTTGCGATGCCTCGGGCTGCACGACCTGTGCTCCCCGCGGACCGCGGTTCTCGTGCACCGGCGTGTGCGGCTTCCGCTGGATGCAGTTCGACGAAGACTTTATGTACGGCGTCGACTTCGAGAACACCACGACCCTCGCCACCGGCTTCCTCAACTACTGGTCGACCGTCGAGAACAATCTCTTTGGCGCCCAGGTCGGTTGCAACGGCATGTACCGCATTGGCTGCAAGTGGGGCCTGCACCTGAACTCGGCGGTTGGCCTCTACGGCAACGACGTCGACGTGCGGCAGTACATGGTCTCGCCCACCGGCCAGGTCCGGTTCGTGGGTTCGCAGGAAAACTTCGACGTCATGGCCACCAAGACGGACGTCGCCATGATCGGCGAACTGCGGCTCGGCATGAGCTACCAGGCCACCTGCCGCACGCGGCTGTACGGCGGCTGGCGGGCCATCGGCGTCACGGGCATTGCCCTGGCGACCGACCAGGCGCCCGCTCAGTTCCTCGATGCGGCCCAGATGGGCAACTACGTGAACTCCAGCGGCTCGATGATCCTGCACGGTCTGCAGGCCGGCGTCGAGTGGAATTATTAGTCCGAAAATAACACGCCGCGCGTGCGGCGCTATCGCTTCCCCCTCAACGCGAAGAGCCTCGGCCAGCAATGGCCGGGGCTCTTTGTTTTTTGTTGGTGTCCGGGTTTTCATTTAGCCCCCGGTCAATGACCGGGGGCCAAGTGAGTGACTCTAACTCACCAACCCCGTCAGGCTCTGAAACAGCGGGTCATTCCGCATCGGATCGAAGTCGCGCTCCTCGCTCACCATCTCGCGGAAGTTGCCGTCGATGTCGAACGCGTTGGCCAAGTGCTGCAATGCCCGGCGGCGATTTCGCGCGAGGCTCCAGTAGCACGCCAGGTTGTAGTGAATGATTCCCTCGCCC
>JANOIK010000675.1:0-3228 GCA_031407585.1 Planctomycetota bacterium
ACGAGCGGCTTTGAGGATGAAGAGTAGGGACCGCGACGCTAAAGCAATTCGCGCGTCAGTTACCTACGCTTAGCCCCATCGGGCCTCCGGTCAATCTCTCTCATCGGCGTGCCCGTCCAGCACTTCCGCCCGGTACCCGCCGCGCGACTGGTAATACACGATCAGCGCCAAATAGCAGACGCACATGATCGCCGGCAGAATGCCGATCTTCGCGAGCGTGTGCTGCTTGACGTCCCGCTGTGCAAGTACGATCTTCTTTTGGTCCGCGGCCGGCAGCGCTGCGACCTTAGTTGAGTCGAGCACCTCGGACTCCATGAAAACGCCCTCTTTCGTGGTCACGACTTGCTCGTGCACGGCGGGCATGTCCTTCTCCATCTTGGCCGCGAGATTATGGTCTTGCAGTGTGCCGATCGCCGGGACGCCGATGGTGCCCACGGCGATCATTCCGACGCCCGCAATTGTGTTCATGAGCAGCGCCCCGCCGCGGGGATATTGCTCGGAAACCAGGCCGATGGTGGTCGGCCAGAAGAACGACTTTCCGATGCCATAGAACGTCGCGGCGGCAAACAGCACGCCGAGCCCCGTACCGGCGTTGCCGAGCCAGTAGAGCCCACCAGCCGCGATCGCGGCGCACGTCGCCAGCAGCCCCAGCGGCGAGAGGCGATGAACGATCGGCCCCGCGAAGAATCGCATCACGAACATGATGGCGGCGGTATAGACGAGGAACCACGTGCCTTTCACGGGATCGTCGAGGGCCGATCCCATGATGTCTTGAATCCACTGGTCGGTGCCTAGTTCCGTCGTGGCCAGCAGAAACATCACCAGCAGCAGGAACACGAACATGGGCCGGCCGAAGGATTGGATAAAAATGGCAAAAAGAACTGTGGGGATCAGGGCCAGCGCGAGCGCCCACTTCAACTCAATCTCAGCTAGGCCAAACACCAAGAGCACTTGGCTGACGCCCATGATCAAAAGGAACGACACGATATAGGCACTGCCCCAACCGAATTCCTCGAGCATCGCGCGGTAGCTCACGCCGGCCTGAACGCGTTCTTGCTGCGGAAAACGCAAACCGATGAGCAGCACGCCATAGAGTGCCACTGGCAGCAGCAGCACGCCCATCTGCCATTGCCAAAGGTGGCCGGGCAGCCCGCCGGGACCATCCTTGAACATCTTGACCACCAGAATGGACAACAGGCCGCCGAGGACCATGCCGAGTGGCCAGCCGGCATGCAGCACATTCAGCCATTTCGTCTTGTTCTCGCGATAAATCGTCGCGACGACCGGGTTGATCGCCGCCTCGACGGCGCCGTTGGACAACGAGAACAAGAACGACGCCGCGTACAGCACCTGGAAGTTGGGGGCGAAGATCATTCCCAGAATCGAGACGACGTGCCCCACGAACGCCAACCCCAACGTCGTGCCGTAGCCGATGCGGTCGACGACGAGGCTCAACAGGATGATGGAGATGGCGAACGGGTACAGGCCGACGCCGCCGATGACGCCCTTCTGCTCCTCGGAAAGGTCGAACTGCACGCCCCAGTCGCTGAGCACGGCGCCGCGGACCACGAAGCCGAAGGCCGTGGCAACCAGAGCGATGAAACAGCCGAGAAAGAGCCGCCCGGATCGATTGCTGTCGGCCATGAATGCCTCGAGACGAGTCGTGATCGAATAATGGAGTGAAAAGAGAGACCCGCGCCTAAGACGCCGCGGTCGGTGGCGCAGTATAGCGGGGGGGCATGTGGGTTTCTAGCAGGTGAAACCCAGGGACGAGCTCATTCCCACAAGGCGTCTCAAGGGTCGCTCTCCCCTAGGTCGCTCGGCGTCGCCAGGTCGCGTGCCGCTCGTCGAACGTGAAGTATCCTCACCTCGTCGCCGACGATAGTAAACAACGCGCGGTAGGCGCCGCGACGCCAACCAAAGATGAACTCGCGAATTTCCGAATCGACAAGTTTATCCTCTGGCGCAAGAGGACGCCGGCGTGGATTGCGATCGAGCGTTTTCAACTCGGCTTCGAACCTCTCGAGCCAACGAGCCGCCGTTTCTGGAGCGTGCTGAGCCGCCCATTCATAGGCGCTGCGAAGATTCGCCTTGGCCTCGGCGGTGATGACGACGCGGTGCGTCATTTCACCGCATCGATCTTGAGTTCCCGCCGTAGGTCCGCGAAAGCTTCTTCAAGCGGCTGCACGCGACCTGCTGCCGCGTCGGCCAAGCCAGCGCGAATGCCAGCGAGCGTCTCATCACGTTCGGCCTGAAGTAGTCGGAGGCCTTCGGTGACAACCTGCTGCTCCGATTCGAAACAACCAAGCTGAAGTTGCTGTGCGACGAACGGCTGAAAGTCCGCGGGGATTTCGATGCTCATGGGAAAGCTCCGTGAACGAAATTGACGAACATTCATTCTACACCCAGCCCGGCAATTGTGCGACTTATCAATACCCGTCCGCGTTCGCCTTACCGCGGAACGTCCAGTACACGATCCCCGTGTAGGTAAGCACCAGCGGCACGCCGATCAGAGCGATGAGGGCCATGATACCGAGCGTGCGCTCGCTGGACGCCGCGTTGTGGATTGTGAGGCTTTGGACGCCCCCTTCGCCGGCGTTGCTGGCCGTCACGAGGTTCGGAAAAAGTGCGACCCCCACGAGCACGACCTGGCAAGCGATCATCACGCACGACGACAGAAACGCCCGGCCCATGCGCTGGTTGAACGCGGACCGCGGAATGTTTGCCACGGCGAGGACGTTCAGCACGACGATCGCGGCGGCCCAGGGCGCGCGTTCGAAGTTCGGGATGGCGCCCGGGATGAACATAAGCGTCGCCATCGTCGTGAGCGTCCACAGCACCTGGAAGATGCCCCACGTGTGCCATATCCAGCGGTCGAACAACCGTTGCGTGCGGCCCTCGGTCTTGAGGTGCAAGTACAGGGCCCCATGCAGGGCGAACATGGCGACCGTCATCGCGCCCACGAGCAGCGGGTACGGCTTTAGCAGATCGAGAAACGTGCCGATATATTCACCGCGCTCGTTCAGCGCGATGCCCTGCAAACCGTTGCCCACCGCGACGCCGAACAGCAGCGTCGCCACCAGGCTCGAAGCGAAGAACGCGAAGTCCCACATCCGCCGCCACGCCACCGACTGGACTTTGCCGCGGAACTCCAGGCTTACGGCTCGGAAGATGAGGCAGAACAAGAGCAGCATGAATGCGGTGTAAAACGCCTCGAAGATCGTGGAG
>JANOIK010000696.1:0-10930 GCA_031407585.1 Planctomycetota bacterium
CTCTGCGCGCTGCGGTCCGTGTTGTCCACGATCCCATGCGAGTGGGCGAACCGCCCGGTAAGAATGCTCGCCCGGCTCGGCGAACACAGCGGCGTGGTCGCAAACGCGTTCTGAAATCGGCACCCCTCGCGCGCGAGCCGATCAAAGTTCGGCGACGCCACGAACTCGTTGCCCGTGCACGCCAGATCGTCCCACCGCAGGTCGTCGACCAGCACAAAGACGATGTTCGGCGCTGCGTGCATCTCGGGAGCGATTGCCGCGGCGAAGAAACCAACCACGGCGACGATCAACCAACCCGCTCCGCGCCGCGTCCGCAAACACTCCCTGCCTGCCGCCATGACCAACCTCCCAATTCGTCCGTGCATTCCGACTGCAGGCATCTTACTTGCTCAAGCTCACAAGTACGACGCCGATAGTTGCAAGCGCGACGCCGATCCAGCCTTGAACCCCCAGCCGCTCCCCCAGCGCCAGCGCCCCAATCACCGCCACCAGCGGAACGCTCAACTTGTCCACCGCGGCCACGCGCGACGCCTCGCTCGCCGCCAGCGCGTGAAAGTAACAAACCCACGACGCCGCCGTCGCAACCCCCGCCAGCGCGAGGTACGTCCACGTCGTCGCGGTGAACGAAGCGATGCCGCGCCAACCCCCGGACGCCGCCGCAAGGATCGTCACGGCCCCGAACACGACGGCCGTGCGCACGACCTGCGCGCCTTCGGGATCAACGCCCCGCAGGCCGACTTTCGAGAGAATGGCCGTCGCCGCCGCCAGCGCCGCCGAGACGAGCGCCCAGACCAGCCAACTGTTCGCCATCGAAACCTATCCCTGGCCCGAGGGCCGTTAGAGCGTCAGCCGATCCACTTTCCAAATCCCCCCTTCGTAGCCGACCAGCACGCGCACCATCTTGCTTTCAGGCGATTGGAAGATGTACTCCGCCCGCGGTTCCTTGTTCACTTCCACGTCCTGCGCCGAAGCGAAATGCAGCGGCTCCTTCAGCAACGGCGCCTTCGCGACCGTGCGAATGAACGACTCACGGCCCTCGATGCTTTTGAACTCGGCCGTGGTCGCGTCCCACGCTTCGCCCGCCTGCCCCGCGCGAACCTTGCTCAAGAAATCCTCGACCACGCCCCGGCCCACGTCCGTCTCGGGCTTTGTCGGCGGCTGGGCCCAGCGCTTGAGTCCAAAGAGAACCCCCGCCAGCAGGACAACGGCGAGCGCGATCAGCAGCGACTTCGAAACGGCGCCCATCGGCTTCGATGAATTCACGGTCTCTCTCCCCAGCATGGATTTTTAGTCAGCCAGCTAACAAGACGGCGCACGCGGCTACGGCAGCGCTTGGGTTTCATCGCCCGCGCGCGTCCCCGCCGCCCGCCACACGGCCAGATCGACCGAGTCGCTCACCGCCCGCACCGACCCGTCCATCATCGCCGCGTTCACGGCGCCGGGATGGTAGCTGCGAGCCGTCACGGCCGCGTACGTCGGCAGCGTCGTCGACTCCCCATCGCGCATCGACGTGAAATCGACGCTGTACGTGCCGGCCCCATCGGTGTACGCCACGTTAGCGTTCGGCGTGAACGTCGTCGTGAATCCCGTCTCGTGGACGTCGCCCTCAACCCACTCGGTGTGCCCGTTGAAGTCGAACGTCCCGCCAAAAAACGCGGCGACCTCGGCGACCGTGGCCGGCGGCGCGACGCCCACGGTCGCGGGTTGGCTCGAGTCCCACAGGTTGGGTTGATACGCCTTCGCCTCGCTCCACGCCAGCGTATTGCTCAGACCGTCGGACATGTCGCTCGCACGAAACGACCGATTGGGGGCAAACGCCCCGTCCCCCGCCTCGTCGCTCACGGGATCGTAGATGAACCACGTGCCCTCGTTCAGGCAGTAGTTCAGCGGATAGTAGACCAGCGTTGGCGTCTGCCGTTCCCGATCGTTATCTTCCGACGGACACATGAACGTGGCGATGCGCGTTTTCGCCAGATCGGGATTCGCCGTGAAAGGCGCCGTCGCATCGAAGTTGATCCGCCGCGCGATCGCCTCCTGCTCGATGTAAGCGAGGATCCTGGCCTGCGCCGAAACGGGCTGAAACGTCACCGTCCGCGGCAGCTCGGCGAACGGCGGAAACGTCTTCTTAGCCGCTTCGTAGTTTTGCAGGGCGAGCGCCGCTTGCTTGAGATTGTTCAGACATTGCGTCCGCCGTGCCGCCTCGCGCGCACTCTGGATCGCCGGCAGCAGCAGGCCCACCAGCACCCCGATGATGGCGACCACGACCAGCAACTCAACGAGCGTAAAGCCCGCATCTCGCTTGAATGTCTTCATCGCGCCTCCTCCGCTACGCCGTTGATCACGCGCGGAACAGCCGAGCGCCGCGCCGTTAGTCTCCCTCTGGCTGAAACCCCGCGTCAAGCGCAGGTGTCGCAGAAAATCGTGAGAATTGCGACTTAACGCGGCCATGCGGCGCGCGGGCGCCGCTACTGTCAAAAAACGGAGACGTCGCGCTCAGGATCGCGCCCCGCCAGGCGCCTACCACCGGCGCCACATTTCCAGGGCCGCAACGCCCAGAAGCGCGGACCCCATCGCCCGATACTCGCGGCTTCCCAGCCAGTCGCGAACGCTCCACGTCGAGAAGAGCGTTCCGCCCCGCGGAAGCCGCGAGGGAAAGAACCGCGGCACGGCGCTCGCGTAAGCATGCCAGCGCGACTCGTACTTTTGGGACAGGGTCCGCTCTTCGTGCAGCACCTGAAGATAGTACATCCCGGCGAGCGGGCCGAGAATCACGAAGATGTTCTCCACGTCGTCGATCAGCGTGGCGTAGCCCGACATGATCAGGAACGATCCCACATAGAGCGGATTGCGAATGATGGCGTACGGTCCCGTCGTGGTCAGGTCCCAAGTCTTGTGGAGCACTCCCGCGGCCCACGACCGCACCGCGACGCCCAACGCGACGAGCGCCAACCCCAAGGCAGCCTCAGGATCCCGCAGATGGAAGACGCTGTGCGGCCTGACCCCAATGATGACGTCTTCCAGGACCAGCAGCACAAAGATCGCGACCGTGATGCGGACCCGGCGGCGAACCAAAAACGCGGCAATGGACTTCCACGCATTGCGCCCGGACTGCGCCGCGTCCGGCGCCGACGCTTCAAAAGCGGTTGGTGCATAGACCACGGTGAGATTCCCCCCAGTTCGTAGCGTGGATCATTCGCCGGCCATAATGATCCACCGGCCCTACGGGACGGTCAACAGAGCAAGGTTACGAAACCGCAATCTCAAAGCGCGACGCGCCAGGCGAACGACCTCCCGAAATTCGCCCCAATTGTCCGCCTCACCGGACACAACAGAAAAGCGAACCGCTGATGAACGCTAATGAACGCTGATGGGATCAGCGGGAAGCGTTGTCGACCTCCCTCCTTCATCAGCGTCTATCAGCGTTCCCTCCCATCCTCGCCCCATTCGTGCTCTTCGTGACCTTCGTGGTTCCATCTCCCCGGCCCAAAAATCACCTCTTGACAAACGTCACGTATTGGTGTACAAATAAATATGCACACCGCTCTGACCCCGGCGGCTCTAAACATAGCCTCGCCCAATGCACCACACACTCACAACCTCCGATTCCGACCCTGGCGACCTTGGCGTACTTGGCGGTTCCATCCTGTCCCCCAAACCGGACACAATGACCACCAAAACGGACAGTATGAGCCCCAAAGCGGACATAATGCGGCCCCAAGCGGACACAATGCGAACGCCCCCGCAGCGTCGGAGCCTCGAGAAAACAAGCCCGCGCGACGAATTCCGTCCGTCGCAACGCCCGGAAAAAGAAAAATCATCCGCCGACCGGACAATTCAAAGAACGCCGGAGCGCCGCACGCCCCGCGTTTACCGCGAGAACATGAACCCGGTCGTGATCGTCGCCACGCCGAGGCTGCCCGAGCCCCAGCCGCTGAAGTCGACGAACTCGTACGAGTACTCGCTGTCGAGCACCAGCTGCACGCTCCCGCCCGAGAAGTCACGGTTGAGCAGCAGCAGCTCCAGTCCCGCGAAGGCGCCTTCTGTCGTGTCGCTCGTGTCGTGGTCCGCGATCGTGATCGTCCGCGAGTTCGGCGGAATCGGAAACCCGCCCAGCACGGGCACGTCATTGCGAGTATCGCTGAACTGCCCCTTGGTGTGCGCGATGCGCCCGCCGAAGCGCGTCGCGAAGCGGAGCTGCGGATCGTCGGAGCGGCGGTCGATCACATCGCCCCAGTACCACCCGAGGGCAAAATGCACGCCAGCGCGTTGGATTTCATCGAGCGTCTCGGTGAAGTTGACATTCCGAATATTCACCACGTTCCCCGCGGCGTTGAGCGTGGTCTCGACGCCCGACTTAGCTTGCGTCGTCGCGCCGAAGGCCGAGAGGTAGGATCCACCGAGGTCGAGGAACAGTCGCTCGTCGAGCGCGGGCGACAGCGGCTGCCGGAACCCGCCCGTGATCGTGTAACCGGATTCCGGGTTATCCAGCAGATCGTCCGTGAAGCCGAGCGCGACGCCCGCTTTGAAGTAGGGGCCCGAGATCCAGTTCACCGGTTGCCCGTCGATCACCGGCGGGCCGCCGTGGTCGAGCTCGGGGCCGTAGGCGCCCACGACGGGATTAATGACTGGCTCGACGATGGTCTCGCCGACGTTGGGATCCGCGAGATAGCCGTTGCCGACAACCGGCGCCTGGCCGAAGGCGCCCGCGCTCGGGAGCATCAGCACGGCCAGCGTTGCGAACCAGCGCCGGGTCTTAGAGTGTCGTGTCACGTGTCGTCTGCCCCGCAGAGGGATCCGCCGAAAAGGGCGCGCAGTCGAGCCGCAGCGCCTTCACCTCCCTTCGACCTGCCGGCGTGCGAGAGTTTAACGATTCTCGCGGTCGCGCCAGCTAGCGGCGTGGCGCGGCGTCGCGGTCCGCGGTTACCTTGCCAGAGCCCCCAAAAACGCAACAATGTCCCGTCCGCCGCTAGCACCGTGGCGGCGTCCGCCCGAGAATGCCCACCGCATGACAAGTCCCGCCGAATCAGATCCGCAGCCCGAGCAGCGGCGCACCGAGCGCATCGTGTTGCTGGTGCTCGCGGCGGTGCAGTTCACGACGATCGTCGACTTCATGGTCGTAATGCCGCTGGGCCCGCAGCTTATGCGGTCGCTCAGCATCGAGGCGGACAAGTTCGGACTGGTCGTCGCCTCATACACGTTCGCAGCCGGCGTGGCGGGGCTGGTCGCCTCCTCGATCGTCGATCGCTACGACCGCCGCGCGACATTTCTCGCGCTCTACACGGGCTTCCTGCTGGGCACGCTCTTCTGTGCGCTGGCGCCGACGTACGAATGGCTCGTGGCGGCCCGCGTCGCCACCGGCGCGTGCGGCGGCGTCCTGGGCGGACTGTCGATGGCCATCATCGGCGACCTCTTTCCCGAAAGCCGTCGCGGCCGCGCCACTGGCACGCTGATGAGCGCCTTTGCCCTCGCCTCGGTCGCCGGCGTGCCGCTGGGGCTTTGGCTGGGCTCGACCTACGGTTGGCACATCCCGTTTCTGGCGCTGGTCGTCGGCGGTCTGCCGATCCTGCTGCTGGCCGCGTGGGCGCTGCCGTCGCTGCGCGATCATCTCGGCGCCGCGCACGCGCCGCCGCTTCGATCGCTGGTGGAAACCTTCTCCGCGCCCAATCACCTGAACGCGTTCGCGCTGACCATCATGCTGATGATCGGCGGGTTCGCCGTGATCCCTTTCATCAGCACCTACTACGTCAACAATCTTGGCATCAACGAGCGGACCGAGCTGCCATGGATGTACGTCGTCGGCGGCGTGCTGACGCTCATCGGTTCGCCGCTGATCGGCAAGCTCGCCGACCGGTACGGCAAGCTGCTGGTGTTCCGCGTGATCGCCCCGTTCTCGGCGGTCATGCTGGTGGTGATCAGCCATTTGCCGCGGGCTCACACGATCGTGGCCCTTGCCGCCGTGGGGCTGCTGATGGTCACCAACGCGGGGCGTATGATCGCGGCGATGGCGATGATCACCGGCAGCGTCGAGCGGCGCCGCCGCGGCGGATTCATGAGCGCCAACTCGAGCATGCAGCACATCGCCTCGGGCATCGGGTCATATGTCGGCGGGTTGATCATCGCGCAGAAATCACCCACCGCGCCGCTCGAGCACTACGGCGTCGTGGGCTGGATTGGCTTCGCCACGACGCTTGCCTGCATCTGGCTTGCCGGCAGAGTGCGACTCGCCGAGCAGGAGCCCGTGGCCGCGGGGCCGCTGAGCCTCGCCGCGGCTGCGGAAGCGACCGCCGACGCCGACGAGCCGTGGATCGGCGCGTGACCGCGGAAGGCGCCGGCGCGCTCGCGCGAATTGACACGCGCGGGTGCGGCGATACGATGAATTGCTTGAATTCACGCGAGAACTCAACCGCAGGATCACCGACGATGCCCCATTCCGCCACAAAGACGGCGATCACGCAACTCGAACACGCCCGCGCCGGCTCGATCACGCCCGAGATGACGTTCGTCGCCGAGCGCGAGCAGCTTGAGCCCGAGCTCGTACGGGCCGAGGTCGCGGCGGGGCGGATGGTGATTCCGGCCAACCGCGTGCACCTTGCCGGGCGGCTCGAGCCCATGTGCATCGGCATTGCCGCGCGGTGCAAGGTGAACTCGAACATCGGCAACTCGGCGGTGACCAGCGACATCGACGGCGAGCTGGAGAAGCTGCACACGAGCGTCCACTACGGCGCCGACACGGTGATGGACCTGTCGACCGGCAAGAACATCGACAAGATTCGCGAGGCGATCATCGCCGCGTCGCCCGTGCCCATCGGCACGGTGCCGATCTACCAGATGCTCGAAGAGCTCGGCGGCGAGATCGAAGAGATGCGGCCGCAGCATTTTCTCGACATGGTCGAGCACCAGGCGAAGCAGGGCGTCGACTACATGACGATTCACTGCGGCGTGAAGTTCGAGCACCTGCACCTCACGATGGGCCGCGTCACCGGCATCGTCAGCCGCGGCGGGTCGCTCATCGCGAAGTGGATGATGGTCCACCGCAAGCAGAATCCGCTCTACGAACACTTCGACGACCTGTGCGACATCATGCGGCAGTACGACGTTACCTGGAGCCTCGGCGACGGCCTGCGGCCGGGCTCGCTGGCCGACGCGAGCGACGCGGCGCAGTTCGCCGAGCTCGACGTGCTCGGCGAGCTGACCGAGCGCGGCTGGGCCCGCGGCACGCAGGTGATGGTCGAGGGCCCGGGCCACATCCCCATGGACGAGGTGGCGATGAACGTCGAGCGGCAGATCGAGGTCTGCAAAGGCGCGCCGTTCTACGTGCTCGGCCCGCTCGTGACCGACTTCGCTCCCGGATACGACCACATCACGAGCTGCATCGGCGCGGCGCTCGCCGGTTGGGCCGGCGCGGCGATGCTGTGCTACGTGACGCCGAAGGAGCACCTCGGTTTGCCGGATCGGGAAGACGTGAAGCAGGGCATGATCGCGTACAAGATCGCGGCCCACGCGGCGGACATCGCGCGCAAGCGCAAGGGCGCGCGCGATCGCGACGATGCGCTGTCGAAGGCCCGGTTCGAATTCGACTGGAACAAGCAGTTTGAACTATCGCTCGACCCCGAAACGGCCCGCCGCTACCACGACCAGACGTTGCCGGCCGAGACGTTCAAGAGCGCCCACTTCTGCAGCATGTGCGGGCCGAAGTACTGCTCGATGAAAATCACCGAGGAGATTCGCGAGCTGGCGAAGGACGGCAAGCCGCTGACGCTGGAAATCGTCGAGCCGGCAAAGGCGTAAACGAAGCTGCCAGCTTCGCCCATCTTTAGGTTGCGGTGACCGGCTCGTCGTCATCCTTCGGATGATAAAACAGCACGATCGGCAGCATCATCGCGGCGATAAAAATGAATGCCGTGCACCGCGGCCAATTGCGGGCTTCGATCAGCTTCGCGATCAAGCTGTAGACGACGCCGTTGAGGACGATTCCGATCCAGTTGGCTTGGTTCATCACGGCGATCATGCGGCCCTTCTTGTCATCGGGCGGCGCCTTCTGCATGAACACCTGCAGGGGGACCGCGAAGAAGCCAGTAAACATGCCGAGCAGGAGCAGCGTGGCCATCGCGCCGTAATAGCCCACCCACTGCTGGCTTTCCGCGAAGCCGGGAACCGCGGCCCGAATGCCGGTCTCTGTGAGCACGGGCGACGGACCGCCCTGAGCAGGGATGGCAAGCAACACCATGCATACGAACATGCCGATGGCCCCCGCGCGCAGGACGCGGAAGTCGACCTTGCCGCCGGAGATCACTCCGCCGACCGCGGCCCCAACGGCGATGCCGATGCTGATGATGCCGAAGAGGTAACTAGTCTTAACCTCGCCGACGTTCTGATCGATGAGGCCCGACGCGGTGACGGCGCTTTTCAGCATGCCGGCCAGCATCCAGAACACGCTCGATACGAGTAGCGCCATGAGCAATGGTCGGTTCGTGCGGAGCAACGCCACCATATCCGGCGGCACGGCGAGCGCGGACCACTCGAACTTCATCGTTGGATTGGAGGGCGGCGATTTTCGCACCCAGAACGACGAGATGGTTCCAATGACTGCGATCGACATGCAGGCCGCCGAGGCGAGCCAGAGCCGCGTCGCGAAGTGCTCTTTGAGCACCCCCGCGATGACGCCGCCGAGGATGATCGACAGGAAAGTCGTCATCAGAATAAATCCGTTGGCGCGCGGCAGGTCCGAGGGGCGCAGGATCTCCGGTAGGATCCCGTACTTGGCGGGCCCGAAGAAGCCGCTGTGCACGCCCATGAGGAACAGCACGACGTACAAAAAGCCGAGATGGCCGGGAGTGTAAAGTGAAAACGCGACGGCGCCGGCGGCCATGATGAAGATCTCGGCGAACTTGCAGCTGATGATGATCGACCGCTTGCGATAGCGATCGGCCAAGTAGCCCGCATAGCCGGTGACAATCAGAAACGGAATGCCAAAGATCGTGTCGGCCGTGCCTTGCCGATCCTTGACCTCGGCTTGTTCCGACGGCGCGCCGGGCGCAGCATTGCCATTGTCGTCGCCGGCGACCACCGCTGCGGGCGGCGCAGCAACGGGTGGGACCTCCACCACACTGATCGACGCGGCGGCTACGGCCACGACCGACAGAAACATCACCAGTTGCTTGAACAGATTGTCGTTGAAGGCGCCCAAAAACTGCGTAACGGTCATGCCCCAGAAGGACGGGTCCTTGTAGAGCGTGGGCAACGCCTCGAAGTCGATGTGGGTCCCAGGCTGCGAGTCGGCTGCAGAGGGCGAGGTTGCGGAGAGCGCTTCAGCGGCGTTTTCGGGAGTGTTCATGCCGCGGATTATGGGCGCGGGCGGCGGGTTGCCACAAGATTGCTATACTAAGGCCGGCGTGACTTCTCTCGCTCAAAGGCCGCCATATGGTCAACCTCGCACACCGCAAACGTCTCGCCCAGGACTTGCGTCACCTGGTCGCGGGCACGATGACGAACTACGAATTCGACGACGCCTATTCGGACTGCTATGCCGATAGTGAAGACGAGACCGTCCGCGAGCTTGGCGGGGCAGGGTACAGTCTTTACAGCGACAATCGTCGCTACAGCTTGCGGGGACGCGACGCGGTCAGTCGAGAAACGCGGCGCGCTATGGCGCGGAGCGTTCTCTTTCTCAGAACTGACCGAAGATATGAATGGCCGCCGATGCCGCCGAGCGCGGAACTCCAAACACTGGCGACAACGGCGTACCTCGGTATTTGTGCGGGCACGGCCGTGGTTCTCATTTGCGCGATGCTGCTCGCGTCGAGAACTCGAGACGTGGAGTTCATGATTCTCCCAGGGTGCGCCGCGACGGCGTGGCTGGCATGGAGCGTCTGGTTCCGGACGCGTAAATATCCTCGCGAGGATTCTGCTCAACGGCGCCAGTGGCAAGCGAGCGGCAATTACGATGTGTGGCCTTTCTTTCGGCGCGAGGACTTCCACGCAGCGCGCCGCACATGCCACCTGCTCGGCGCGACTAAAGAGTCGAACGATCGCGACTCTTGATCGCGGCGAGCACCTCCGGCAGCGGGTACTCGATGATGGGTAGGCCGAGGCGGACAACTTCGTTAAGTCGACGCCAGCCGCGGGTGATGAGGGCGTCCTGCTCGGCGACGAACGCCGCGTCGAGTTGCTGCTTGTCGAACGGTCCCTCGAACACGACCGGCGGCTGAAAATCCTCGGCGACGATGTACTGGGCGAGCGCCGGATTGCAGCGGATGTGGCGCTCGGCGGTCGTGTGCAGCACTTCGGGATCGAGCATCCCGATGATGTAGCGGAGGTAGAGATCGCTGTCCGTCAACTCAGCGACGTCTTGGCCGCACACGTCGCAGAGGTAGCCTTCGTCGCATTTGGCCATAGTCGTAGGTCAGGCGTTCTAGCCTGACGCAGTTGGGCATCCACTCCGCCGCGCGTCAGGCTAGAAAGCCTGATTTACAGCCCGAGCACTTCCTGCATACCGTAAAGCCCCGCCGGTTTGCCCACCAGCCAGGCGGCGGCCATGAGGGCGCCTTGGGCGTAGCAGTCGCGGTTCGACGCGGCGACGCGCAGCTCGAGCGTCTCGCCGAGCATGCCGAAGATGATCGTGTGCTCGCCGGGGTTGTCGCCCGTACGCACGGCGTGGTAGCCGATCTCGGACTGCGGGCGTTTCCCCGGCCGGCCTTCGCGGCCATGCACGTGCGACGACTGGCCCATGGCGCCGGCGACGATCTCGCCGAACTTGAGCGCCGTGCCGCTGGGCGAATCCTCTTTGAACCGGTGATGCCGCTCGATGATCTCGACGTCGACCCCCGTCGGCACGTCCTTGAGGGCCCGCCCGGCGATCTCGGTGAGCTTCATCGCGATGTTAACCGCGGTGCTCATGCTGGGAGCGAACACGATCGGCAGCGACTTCGCC
>JANOIK010001100.1:0-5131 GCA_031407585.1 Planctomycetota bacterium
GCTTGGCCCAATACTTCCACCATTTCCGCGTTCCCAGCGGCGGCCGGTAGCGATCTCGCCACAGCGCGCCGATCATCGGGGCGCTCGCTCGGCACGTTTTGCCATGATGTCTCGAAGCAGGCGCTGGGCGACGGCGTCCCAACTGTAACCCGCCCACTGCTCGTCGCACGCACCGTTCCAGACGAACTCCCGCCGTATTGACGCCATCGCATCGCACCAGCGGTCGACGTCGTCCGTGCTCTGCGAGAAAATGCTCGCCAACTGCCGCTCTTCCGACCAACCGAACGGAAATGTGATCACCGGCTTGCGCGCCGCCGCGTATTGGACGAACTTCAGCGGAGCCGACTGGTAGAGGAAATCGTCCCCGCGGCAGTCCTTGGGCAACACTCCCAAATCGCACATGCGAAAATGGATCGCCGCCTCGGCCGCGGGCACGGCGCCGACAAAGGTGGCGTTCGCAGCCGACCAACTCGGCACGTTTCCTACGACGACAAAGTGCGCGTCCGGCATGCGCTCCGCCGCGCGCTCGAAGAGCCGCTTTGCAAATTTCGCGTCGAACTTCAGCTCACCGCCGACATAGGAGACGACGTATTTGCCCTTGAGCCCCGCGGCGTCGCGTCTACTCGCGATCACCTCGTCCGGGATCCCGCGAATCCCCTCGAAGTCGGCCCCGTTGGGCAGTTCTTGGATTCCAAACGCGGCGCCAATCTGCCGCTCTAGTCCCTCTGCCGCCTGCTGGCTTACGGCGTATGGCAAGTCGACGTGCGGCAAGTCGGCTAAGAAGCGGCTCTTCCAGTGGGCGTGCATTGCGGGCGACAAGTCGGAAAGCTTCACCGCGTCCTGCAGATCCCAAACCACGACATAATCGCCAACCACGACGGGGAAGAAACACGATCCGTCGGCGTGAATCACAACGTCCGGTCGGATCTCTCGCACCAGCCGCTGCAACGCACGCCCGTTGTAGGCGTACTTTGCCTGGGCCGCGCGAACGGGGCCGACAAGCTTGCCCCATGCCGCGTCGAGCAACACCGACTTCCACACCTCCGAGAACCCGAGAATCGCATTCTTCTCGATGCGACTGCGTTGCATCAGGCTTCGCGCCACCGACATCGCAGTGTTCCAGGCCGTCTCCGATTCGCCTCGCCATGCCGCGCTGCGAGGGTCGTACCAGCGCACGTAAAACACGTCGGCGTAAGTCGCGAGCGTTTTGGCGAGACAGCAGCACCGCGAGATGCCCGCGTCGATGCTGTCTGCCGGCAGGAACAGCATTCGCATGCGACTATCGTGCGTGGTGGCTCGTTCGATCGGCATGCTCACTTCCGAGGAGATGCGTACCATTGGGGGTTTTCGGACTGACGACCGCCGACGATCACGGGTTCGTACCCCACGGCTCGCATGAAGGCCTCCGGAGCGCCTTCATCAATGCCCAATAGGCGCATCCGCGGCTTATGCTGTTCCCACCAGACGTGGTGGACTCGCTGTCGACGCAGCAGCTGCTCCGCTCCCTCCAACACCCATCCGTCGGCGCCCTCGACGTCGATTTTAAGTATCTCGACTTCGCGGTCCTGGACGACGTCGTCCAACCGCACGACCTCAACTGGTATCGACTCCTGAGACGAGGCAGTTGCCAATCCGCCCCAGCCCGTCTGGTCGGCGGGCCCAAGGTCAAACGGAAAAACGCCGGCTGTACGGCCAGCAGCTTGCTGGCGGACATCGCACTGGTTCCGCAATCCGTTGCGTTCAATGTTCCCGCGCAAGATAGGCAAGTTTCGAGGCGACGCTTCGAATGCCAGCACTCGATGGTTCTTGCCGAATGCTCCCCATAGAAGGCTGAAGTATCCCAAATTGGCGCCAACATCGACCAGCAGCCCGCTCGCTCGCCGAGCGCGTCGTACAATCCACCGACTCAGCGAGGCTTCGTACACTCCAGTAAATGCAATCGAATCGGAAATCCAATCTCCGGGAATCACTTTCATTTGAACGTGCGGCGCAAAGTGCAGTCTTGCGCCTTCGAACAAGTCGTGATGTGAAGGGTGCGTCGGGTGGAAACAGCGCGCCCATAGGGACTGACGGACGCGAATGGGCAGCCAACGGAGGAATGCGGGATTCATGAGGCAGCGGCAGGTTGTGTAAGGCCTGCTTAAGTCATGGGAATCGCGAAGAGGTGAAACACATCTCCATGAGCCAAGGATGCGATGGTCAACGCCTCACAATCGCATCTCGAAATTGGCCCGTCCGGATAGGCTTGGGCAAAAATCTCGTAGTCGTACTTCGCAAGTTCCGCGAACATCGCCCTTGCGTGCGCGATGCGATCGATGTGTAAGAAGGGATGCACCTCGATGTCGAGTCTTGGTCGCCCCGATAGGATTCTCTGGGCGCCGGCCAACACCTCCAATTCGTGGCCCTCCACGTCGATCTTGATGAAGGTCGGCTTTACGTCGCCCAGCGCCGCATCAAGCGAAGTCATAGGCACGGAAACCATCGCGCCGATTCCGGAGACTCCGAGAACGCCGTTGGGGGCGTCTAGAATCGAGACCGCGCCGGTCGTTCGCCCCGCCGCGGCCTGAAATAACTCGACGTTCCGCAAGTCGTTCAGCGCGATGTTCTGTCGCACGTCGGCGGCGTTCGTCGGCACCGGCTCGAACGCGAACACGCGCCCCTGCGGCCCCACGCATTTGGCGAAGAACACGGAGGTAAACCCGTTGTTGGCGCCGCAATCCACCGCAACGTCGCCGGGTCGCAGCATGTGGGCGGCGACCCATTCGAGCTCGGGCCACTCGATACGTTCCTCAACCCACCCCTTGGCAAAGAGGTTGTTGATGGCGATCCGCATTGAGTGGCCGGCCAGCGATTTGTCGATTACGTGCGGCCGGAACGTCGCGATCGTGTAGAGGTGTCTCACCTTGGCGCGCGTCTGCCGGGCCACGCCCGCAATGCCGCCTTCGCGAAATACTTCGGTTACGCGTTTGACTAAGCGTTTCATTTCTCTTGAAATTCGACTGCCTGTCTGAGCCCGTTGCGGGCATCGATGACATAAATCGGCAACGGCGCCACGGCGGTCGCCAAGCCAAAGATTAAGATGTTCTCGAACTGCCGCAGATCCAAGCACAGCGCGATTACGATTTGCACCGCGACGATCGACGCGACGAAGAACTTCGATTGCGCGTGAATCCAGGCTTTGCCGACGTTGAGTTGCCACATGACCGCGGCGATCTGCGACACGCAAGCCGTCGTCACGACCCAGCCGCAAGCGTTCTCCAACCCCTCATACTTCGCCCCCAGCACCCACAATAGCGGCCCCGGCAGCAGCCAGCCGGCTAGCATCACGGGCAACATCGCCAGCGTCGCGGCGCCGACCAGTCCGACGTAAAGTCTCGGCAGGCGCTCGGCGTCTTGGCACCGCGCGAATCGCGGAGCCAGCACATTGGTGAACGCGGCCGAGAATGCGGTGAGCAGCACCGCGAGTCGGCCGAGGGCGGTCACGTCGGCGATGCCCGTCGGGTTTCCCACGAGCGTGAGAATCAGCAGCGTCACTTGCCCTTGGAAGCAGAAGAACATGGTGTTGGGAAAACTGCGCCACGAGAGCCGCACTAGTTCACGGCGATCCTCGGCGTTCACCGGCGCCGCGGGGTCAGCATGCTCGCGCGACCAGCGCTCGAGCCATGCGAGTTGCACCCAGTTGACGGCCGCGCCCACGGCCGCGGCCAGCGCCGCGTTCATCCGCGAAACGGCGAGCGCCGCCATCATTGCCAGACGCAGGGCCGCGTTGCCCAGGTCCAGTTTTTGGATTCGCCGGTACTCGCCATGCAACTGTGGCACGACCAGGTGAACCGAGGACTTCAGCAGCGGCAGCACGCTGGCGGCAAGGACGCCGCACAGCACCGCGACCGCGGACCAAGACGCCCCGTTGGCCGCGAGCATCCACGCGGCAATGGGCAGGCAAGCGCCGAGTGAGAACAGCGCAAACCAGCGCCGCAGATCCAGGGCCGTGGTCACCAGCGAGCCGAAGCGTGCTCGGTCCTGCCACACGCGCCCGCCGATGGATCGCACGCCGATGCCGATGCCGAGATCCGCGAGCAGGTTGCAGGCCGTTTGCATTTGGTTTGTGATGGCATAGAGCGCGTACTGCTCCTTGGCGAGCGTGCGGACGACGATGATTCCGGCCAGGCCGGCGAGCACCTGAACGCACACCTGCACGGCGCCGAACTCCGCGACGCGGCCCGTCCACCGCAGCAGCCATGCCCGCCGCGCGCCGCTGGTGGAAGGCGGCAGAAGACTAGCGCCGCCGGCAAGCGCGTCCGATCCGCCGGACTCCGGCACGAGCATTCCCAGCTCGGCATGAATTAAGACAGGTGCGTCGCTCACGCTATGAGCATCCGCCAGTAGAGACTGAAATTGCAGGTCGCGTCACAGTGCTTCCACGATGGCTAGAATACCCAGGCGTCTACGACTTTTGCCGCGTCATGATGCAATTGAACTCGATCACCCGTCGTTGCTTATCGCGCGATACCGGCAACATGGCGACAAGTTCGAATCCAAGGCCTTCGAGGCGGGCAAGCGACTCCAGATACCGAGGCGCGTCTTCGTAGATCGGTCGGACGCTCACCTCAGAAATCACGGCCGATACGCGTGTTAGCGACTTCTCCGCGCCGTCGAGAACCGCGTTATCGAATCCCTGCGTATCCATTTTTAGCAAGATCGCGTCGCCGGGACTCCCCGTCTCCGCGAGACAGCGGTCGAGCACGTCGTCCAACCTCTTCACGGACGCCTCGACGGTGCCGGTCACATGACTGCCGTCGCGGAACAACTCTCGTCCGACCTGCGAAGGATTCAGGAACGACGTAAAATCGTCCGACTTCATGACGTTGAGCTCAGCGTTTCCTCCGCGCGGCCAAGGGCGTGGCCTCGCACATGCCACTGACTGTCCGGAGACGCCTTCTTGGACAGTCGGTTGTAAGCCGCCGGATTGGGTTCGAAGGAAACGATCGCCCCGCGATAGCCGCACGTGCGTGCCTGGCTGCCAAACTGTCCGACATTCGCCCCTACGTCGAGCAGCAAATCGAACTTCGTGCACGCGAAGAGTGAAACCAAATTGGCATCCAAACACTCGCAGGACTTTGGGAAACGATGA
>JANOIK010000754.1:0-2137 GCA_031407585.1 Planctomycetota bacterium
AACCGGACAATGTTCCCGTAAATGATCCGCCCCTGCTTGACGGCGCCAACGATGCTGGCAAAGTTATCGTCTGTAATCACCATATCGGCGTTTTCCTTGGCGACCTCCGTGCCCTTGATGCCCATGGCGATGCCGATGTCCGCCTTCTTCAAAGCCGGGGCGTCGTTCACCCCGTCGCCCGTCATGGCGACAACGTGCCCCTGCTGTTGCAGCGCCTCCACAATCTGCAACTTGTGTTCGGGCGAGACGCGGGCAAACACGGCTGCGTCGGCTACGGCCCGTTTCCAACCGGCAGCGTCTAGGTTTGTCAGTTCGCGACCGTGGACGGTGCGCAAGGGATGCCCGTCGAAATCGCGGTCAATGCCCAGTTGCCGCGCGATCTCGGCCGCCGTCGGTTGCTGGTCGCCCGTGATCATCACGGTGCGAATCCCCGCTGCGCGACACGTGGCGATGGCGGCTTTGGCCTCGTCGCGGAGCGGGTCGCTCATGCCGACTAGGCCAACGAAGACTAAGTCGCGGTTTAGGTCGTCGTCGCTGTAGTCCTCAGGAAAATCGCGATAAGCAATGCCAAGTACGCGCAGCGCTGCGCCGGCCAGCGCCTGGTTCGACTCCTTCCACCGCTGGCGGTCATCAGGCGAAAGGGGCGTCACACCAGCGGCCCGATGCTGCGAGCTACTCATTTCCAGCAGCGTCGCGGGCGCCCCTTTGACGAATGCCAACGTCCGACTTTGCTGAGTTCGATGCACCGTGACCATGCGTTTGGTGGTGCTGTCGAACGGCATCTCGCTAAGACGCGGGAATTCGGTGGCAAGGGCTGCTTGGTTTAGCCCGGCTTTTTCCGCCGCGACGAGCAGGGCCGCCTCGGTGGGATCGCCAAGCACAGCGTCGCGGCCTCCGGCGCGTTCCACTTTCGCGTCGTTGCACAGCATGCCGATTCGTAGGGCCAAAGCAGGTGATCATCAGTAAGTGGGTCCACCGGAATGTCGCCGTCATGGAACGTCCCTTCCGCCTTGTACCCCGCGCCCGTGACATCGAAGCGACGGTCGCCCAGCGCGTAGACGCACACCGTCATCTCGTTCTTGGTCAGCGTGCCAGTCTTATCGGTGCAAATAACGGTGACGGAGCCCAGCGTCTCGACCGCAGGGAGTCGACGGACGAGCGCACGCATCCGAGCCATGCGTTGCATCCCCAGCGCCAGCGTCATAGTGGTAACCGCGGGCAGCCCCTCTGGCACGGCGGCGATGGCCAACGAAAGGCCGATCTCCAGCATGTGCCAGAAGTCGGTGACGCCGCGCAGCCAGCCCGCTACCACGATGACGGCGCACAGCGCCAACACCACCACGATGAGCAAACGGCCGAGCCGGGCCAGCTTTTGTTCTAGCGGGGTGGCGCGGGTGATTGCCTCATCGATCAGGACGCCGATCTTGCCCACCTCTGTTTGGGCGCCGGTGGCCGTCACTAACATCCGGCCGCGCCCGTCCGTGATGGTCGTACCCAGGAACGCCATATTGAAGCGATCCCCGCGTCCAGCCTCCACGTCGGGGAGCGGATCGGCCGTCTTCGTGACCGCATTCGACTCACCGGTTAGCGCCGCCTCTTCAATTTGCAATCTCACGCTCTCAACAATCCGGCCATCGGCGGGCACCCGAGCCCCGGCGGCCAGGACGACTACATCGCCTGGGACCAGCTCCGCCGCCGGAATCTGTCGCTCCGCGCCGTCCCGAATCACATGGGCGACCCGCACCGACTGTTGTTGCAGGGCGGACAGCGCCTTCGCCGCCTTCCATTCGGTGAAGAAGCCGATGCCGGCGTTGAGGACGATGACCACCAGAATGGCCACCGCCTCGATGTTCTCGCCCATGGCAAAAGCAATCGCGGTGGCGGCGACGAGTAAGGCTACGATGAGGCTGCGGAACTGGGCCAGAAAGATGCTCAGGGCCGAGCGCTGCTGCGCCTGAGCCAAGGCATTGGGGCCATGCTGCGCAAGCCTCCGAGTCGCCTCGGCCTGAGTGAGTCCAAGCGCCTCATCAGTCTGCATCTGCTTGAAGGCGTCGGGCTGCGATATTGTGTACCATGGTACCGCCGGCGCGTAAGAATCCCGCTCCACTGGGGTTTGCGCGTCTGCGGACCGATTCTT
>JANOIK010000774.1:0-1743 GCA_031407585.1 Planctomycetota bacterium
TTTTGGGGCCATCGACCCCGGTGCGGCAAAACCGACCCAAACCACCACGCCGCGCAACTCCGGCGCGCGGCGCCACCATTTGCGCGCGTCTGTGCCAAAATCCCCCTCATTTTGTCACCCGCGCGCTCGAATCGGCTCGGCGTTTCACGCTCCGCGCGCGGCAGACGCCGTTCAAAATCGACGAATTTTGGAACGGGTGATTCGATTCCTGGGGTAAGGGCTACAAAATCCCTCGCCACGGAGCTCTTGAAGCCCGAGATTTCAGGGCTCAAGGCCAAGCCTGCCGTGGGAATATTGTCACTACAACACCCCAAGACGTGACAAATTCCCCCCGCACGGGGGAGCCGAGGGACGCCGCAATAGCTCGCCATCCCATTCGCGAAGATTCGCGCGATTGGCGGCCAACTCCCCGCATTCCCCGAACCCTGAACCCTTAACAGCAGCTCGCCGAAGTGTCCGCGGCTTCCGTTACTTCAAACCCCATGTCGCGGATCATCGCGTAATCCGCCTCGGGGAGTTGGCCTTTGGTCGTGAGGTAGTCGCCCACGAAGATCGAGTTCGCCGCGTAGAGGCCGAGGGGTTGCAGCGAGCGGAGGTGCAGTTCGCGGCCGCCGGCGATGCGGAGTTCGCTGGTGGGGTTGGCCAGCCGGAACATGGCGAGGACCTTCAAGCAGTAGTTGGGGGTCAGCTCCTGCTTCTGGCCTGGCGCGAGGGCCAGCGGCGTGCCTTCAATGGGGTTGAGGAAGTTGACGGGGATCGACTCGACGCCCAGCTCACGCAGCTCGAACGCCATCGAGACGACGTCGCGCGGGCGTTCGCCCATGCCGATGATGCCGCCGGAGCAGAGCTCCATGCCGCTGCGGCGGACCGCTTTGAGCGTGTCGATGCGGTCTTGGTAGGTGTGGGTGGTGCAGATTTCGGCGTAGTGCTCGCCGCTGGTGTTGAGGTTGTGGTTGACCTTGTTCACGCCGCAGGCCGCGAGGCGGTCGGCCTGGTCGGGCGTGAGCAGGCCGAGGCAGGCGCAGATTTGCAGGCCGTACTTCGCCTTGATCTCGGGGACGATCGCCTCGACGGCGGCGAGTTCGCGCTCGTTCGGCCCGCGGGCCGAGATGACGATGCAGTAGGTTTTGGCTTGGCGCTCGGCGGCAGCGGCGGCGCCGGCGAGGAGGTCGTCGCGGCGGAGGATGTTGTAACGCGGGATCTCGGCGGTGGAGGTTTTCGACTGGGAGCAGTAGGAGCAGTCCTCGGGGCAGAGGCCGCTCTTGGCGTTCATGAGGAAGTAGAGCTGGACGGTGCGGCCGAAGGCGCGGCGGCGCACCCGGAAGGCGGCGGCGAGGATGTCGAGCACCTGGTCGTCCGGGGCCGCGAGGACGGCGAGGGCCTCGGCCTCGGTGAGGCGGCGCCCGTCGAGCACGCGGTCGGCGAGGTCGTGCCAGCATGCGGCGGTTTGGAGTTCTGGTGCGTCGATCATCGGTGGGATATCGCGGAGTTGTGGGAGACTGTCGTGCGAGGGCGGGGAAACCGGACGCTAGCGCGTGCCGGCTGATCGGGATTGGCCGCGGGGCGTGTGGATTCCGAACCAACAAGTATCGCAGGCCTTCCGCCCATCGCAAGGTTGGGGCGAGAGCGGCAGCGGCGGCTTCACTAGGCACGCCCCGAGGGCCGGGACACAATGGGGTTATGGGTTACCACGTGGTTCGCTACGGCCTGCTCGGGCACGTTGGCCGCTTTGCGGCGGTCGAC
>JANOIK010000824.1:0-3127 GCA_031407585.1 Planctomycetota bacterium
GCAATTTGAAGAGGCGCACGCACTCGAAGCCAAGTCGGCGGAGCCTCAATCCAACGCCTGACGGCAAGCGGCGCTCCCGATCGGGCCAACTCCTCCACAACCCGTGGAGGAACGTGGATTTCACCGAACAATTCTGGCAGGACCTCGACGGCGTCGACGAGGATCAAATAATTCAACGGCGACGTGTCCGAAACAACAATCACCGGTCTCGCATGCTCCGCAATCGCTTGAGACCTTCTTCGACTTCTTCCGCGCTGGGCAGATCTTCGGTCACACGGTGTCGCTTGAGCACCGCGTCCGTCTCAAAGCGATCAAGCCCCAAAGCCGACGAGAGTTCGTAGCGCGTCACCTTTTCCTGCCGATAGAGCTCGACGAGCAACGCTTCCTTGGCTTCAAGATCCAGATTCGGACTTGCCGCCCGCAATCGGTCTTCCACGTCGGCGGGTAATTCAATGGTTACGGACATCGGTTCCTCCACGTTGAATTCTATCATATAGGGCCGTCCAATCCATCAATGTCGCCGCCGCCGCGTCGAGAATGTAAACTGAAGGCCTCGTCGATCAGGCGGGGAAAACCCATGTCCTTCCGACTCCCCGCCATCCTCTGGGCCTTCTCGCTGCTCGCCGCGAGCGTGGTCACGGTCGGACCCCTGGGCGTCCTCTTTGCCGCGCCGGTCATTGCCTTCTGGGGTGTACTCTTGAAGAAGTTCCCGCCCAAGCTTAGGGAACTCGTTGTCGTTCTCGCGATCCTCACGCTGCTCGCCATCTTGCTCGCGCCGGCCATCATGGCCGCCCGCGAAGCCGCTAACAGGGCGGCATGTTTTGGACACCTTGCTCAGTTCAAACACGCCCTCCTCTATCACGCCGACGCCCGGGGGACGTTCCCCGCTGCGCAGCAGCGACTCAATCCCGGTGATCCTCCGCACAGTTGGCGCGTCGCATTGCTTCCCTATCTGTTCAGCCCAAATCCGTACGCTCAGTACAACTTGGCCGAGTCTTGGAACAGCGAGTCAAACCTCCGCGTCGCGGGAACGGCCATTGAGGACGGACGCGATTCACTCTCAGAAATCTACTTCGGCTGTCCAAGCGATCCGCCGACGAGTGACACGGTGACCCTGACCCATTACTTCGCCGTCGTCGGCCCTCAAACTGCCTGGCCCCCCGATCGCGGCCTCGTTCGCTCTGAGATCGTAGACGATGGGGACCGCACCATCTTGCTTCTCGAAGTCCCGAACCGCGACGTTCCCTGGACCAAGCCGGAAGATCTCACCTTCGACGAAGCCGTCGAGTACCTCACGCAAACGCCGCCGGTCCCTGCCCACTCTGGCAAAAGCGTGAACGTTCTGTTCGCCAATGGCGACTACGCTTCCCTCTCGCTGCCTCTTTTGCACGATGTGGCCGTCGCCCTGCTGACAATAAACGGCGGTGAAACGATTGACCCCCACGCACTCGAACCCCGCCCCGAATCCGCACTCGACGGCATCAGCACTCGGACACTCGCCGCCCTCGCCGCCTTCGTCACGCTCGCGATTCTCCCCGTCGTCGGCGTCATCCGTCGCCGCATCGCTCCGTAGTTTTCCCTGCGACGTCTCCTGAAAAACTTTCCTGCAAAATCTCATCCCGGCGCCGTAGGAATTGAGCCAACGCCTGTGCTATGCATATACGTGCATCGTAGCGTCCGCACTTGCCGCGCGCTACGGTTCAGCCAGCGCCATCCGTCGCGTCGCTCCACTCTTCGACAAAAGCAGGCCTCTACCATGACCTCACGCATCGTTGCATTCGCGCTGCCTCTGGCAGTTATGGCGCTATCAGCCGCGCCGGCTCGTGCCGAAATTCAAACCCTCTACCGGGGCGCGTCGTTCACCGAGCCCGAAGCCGCCGCAAAGCTCGCGCGCTACGCGACTGAGTACGCCAGCCAGGAAGAGTGGGAAGCCCGCGCCGCCAAGATTCGCCAAGGCATCCTCACCGGCGCCCGTCTCACCAAGCTCCCCCCCGCGTGTGAGCTCAACCCCGTTCGCCGCGACGTGAAATATGCCGATGGCTACGCCGTCCAGAACGTCGCATTCGAAAGCCTCCCCGGCTTCTGGGTCACCGGCAATCTCTATGCGCCGCCCGCCTTCTTCACGGGCGACATGAACAAGATCCCCGCCATGCTCTGCCCCCAGGGCCATGGCCCGGATGCCCGGCTCATGCCCTACACCCAAACGCGCTGCGCCGCCCTGGCCCGCATGGGCGTCGTCGTCTTCGCCTACGACATGGTCGGCGTCGGCGAGTCGTGGCCCGTGCCCCACAAGCACAGCGAGACGATGCGGCTGCAGATTTACAATAGCATGCGCGTCATCGACTTCCTCGTCTCGCTCGGCGTCGACGAGACGCGCATCGGCGTCACCGGCGAGAGCGGCGGCGGCACCCAATCGTTCCTGCTGTCGGCCGTCGACCCCCGCGTCGACCTGAGCGTCCCCGTCGTGCAGGTCTCCGCCCATTTCTACGGCGGCTGCGTCTGCGAGAGCGGCCTGCCGATTCACAAGGACGCGAATCACGAGACCGACAACGTCGAGATCGCCGCCTCGTTCGCCCCCAAGCCGCAACTGGTCGTCTCCGACGGCGGCGACTGGACCGTGAACGTCGATCGCGTCGAGTTCCCCTACATCCAACGCGTGTACGAACTGTGCGGCGCCAAAGACAACGTCGAGAACGCCCACTTCGCCGACGAAGGCCACGACTACGGCCCCTCGAAGCGCAAGGCGATGTACGCGTTCGTCGCCAAGCACTTCAAGCTCGACCTGAAGCCGATTCAAAACGCCGCGGGCGAGATCGACGAAAGCTGGTTCAAGCCCTACGAACGCGACCAACTGCTGGCGTTCCCGCCGGACGCCCCGCGCCCGGACTCAGCCATCACCAATGCCGACAACGTCATCCTAAAACTCGACGGCCGCTGATATGACTTTACCGCCCACGGCCCGCCGCCCACTGCCCACTTCCTCCCGCACCCGCCTCGCCCCCTCACCCACCGGAGCCCTCCACCTCGGCAACGCCCGCACGTTCCTCGTGAACTGGGCCCTCGCCCGCCAGCGCGGTTGGCACATCGTCCTGCGAATTGAAGACCTCGACGGCCCGCGCGTAAAGGC
>JANOIK010000852.1:0-3286 GCA_031407585.1 Planctomycetota bacterium
GGCGCTCAGACCGTCTTCAATTGGGATGGACTTGCTCCAGGCGGCGACGGATTTTTCTCAGCGTTCTTCAATTGGACTCCCTCCGGCGGCCCGCCGGAGGCCGGCGAGGAGGCCAGGTTCAACTCGGCTGACAGCGCCTACACCGTCAGCTTCAACACCGATCCGACCAATGCCCGCATGCGCGTGGGTAATGATCACGTCATCTTCGACCTCGACGGCCACACCTACACGCTCACGACGACTTCCACCTCCAGTCCGTCTATCATGGTCGCGGGCAGCACGTTTGTGGATGATGCGCTGCTGACGATCACCGACGGCACGGTGGCGGGGCAGCACGCAGTGATCGCGCCAGCGATCTTTCAGACCGCGGCGGGCATGGTCGTCGATACGGGCGGCACGCTCAATCTGGCGGGCACGTTTACTGTCGGCGAGCAGTTGCCCGGCTCGTTGACAGTCCAAAACGGCGGCGACGTGACGAGCGCCACCGGCGTGCTCGGCGAATCGGGCAATGGGAATGGTCTCGTGACCGTCACGGGCGCCGGTTCGACCTGGCACAACTCCGGCAGCGTCTATGTCGGCGGCCAGGCGGCCATCGACGGCGGCAACGGCACGCTCTCGATCACCAACCAGGGGTTGGTGGACATCGGCGGCGTCCTGAAGCTCTGGCCCGGCGGGAATGTCGCGCTCAATGGCGGCACGCTGGAAACGGCCATCCTGGAACTGGCCGGCGGAGCTTTTAATTGGACGTCTGGCGCGCTGGTCCTTGGCTCTGACTTGAGCGTCGAACCATCGGGGCTGTTTGGCGGTTCAGTGGCCGTGGGCGCGGGAAAATTTCTGCAAACCGACGGCGATCTCTTCGTCGGCAACGCCGGCAGCGGCACACTGGACATCACGGCGGGCGGCGACGTCAGTAGTGTCAACGGCTTTATCGGTGACAACGCTGGCTCGATAGGCGAGGTGACCGTCGATGGCACGGGATCAATCTGGACCAACAGTGGTAATCTCCGCGTCGGCGATGCCGGCTCTGGCAGTTTGCATATCTCGAATGGCGGAAAGGTTTTCACTGAAGGGTCCGGTGGAACCTTTGTTGAAATCGGGGGCGAGGTTAATTCCACCGGCGTGATTACTGTTGATGGTGTCGGATCGCAATGGATTGTCAAGGCAAATGCTGTCGCTGCTGAAGTATTCGTGGGGAGAAACGGCGATGGAACGCTGGAGATCACGAACGGCGCAGTGGTGCGCATCGAAACCGTAATCGGCGCCAACGCATTCATCTTTGTTTTCGTCAGCAACAACCCGGGATCAACCGGGATTGTTACTGTTGACGGGCTCGGCTCGCAATTAAGAATCGCAGGTCATACGGAATTCAGTCCCAATTATTTCATCGTTGGCTCCTCATCAGATGGCACGCTCAACGTCTCCAATGGGGGAATCGTTTCAGGTGGTGGTGTTGGCGCCCTATTCTTGGACATTTTGGGGACGCTCAACATCACCGGTGGCGGGAAGGTGTATAACTTTGAGGGATCTGTCGGCAGCCCATTCGAAATGGGTGACGCGGCCACAGCCACAGTTGATGGCGCCGGCTCTGTTTGGGAAAACGGGCTCAGCTTATCTGTCCACGGAACTCTCACGGTGACGAATGGCGGTATGGTCGATGCGGGAACTCTTTCTGTTAGCGCCATGGGCGAATTGCGTGGCGACGGCAATATCGTTGGCGATGTGCAAAACAATGGACTCGTGTCCCCCAGCGCGCTCACCATCAACGGGGACTACACACAGAGCGCAGCAGGGCAGTTGCTTATCGAGCTGGCCTCCGCTGCCAGTTACGATCAGCTGCTCACTACTGGCACTGCAACGCTGGGCGGCACATTCACCGTCAATCTCATCGACGGCTTTGTACCCAGCCCCGGCCAGTCGTTTACACTCCTCACGGCCGACGACGTCGATGGCATGTTCACGACGGAGATGCTTCCCACCGTGCCGGGGCGGATCTTCGACGTGATCTACAATCCCACAAGCGTCGTCCTCGCAGTCCTGCCCGCCTTCTCCGCCGACTTCGACGAGGACGGCGACGTCGACGCGGACGACCTCACCCAGTGGCGAGGCGACTTCGGCCAGAACGCTCTCAGTGACGCCGACAACGACGGCGACTCCGACGGCGACGACTTCCTCGCGTGGCAGCGCCAACTCGGCGGCGGCCTGCCCGTCTTGTCCGCAGTCGAATCCGTTCCGGAGCCGGGCGCTCTGGCTTTGGTTTCGCTGATTGGCTGTGGTTTAGCCCTGGTCCGGACGCGGCGGCTGGTTCGGGGCCGATCCTGCTAACACGTGTTATTGTGGTATCCGGCAACTGGACCTGATGCGGCTGGACGAAAAGCATGCGCGGCGCCTCATGGGTCTGGACGAGGGCCAAGTCGCCATCGGGCGCACTGGCGCTCGGCGTCAAAGAAGCCCTGAGTCGTGCTCGAAATCTAGCTTGTTTGCAGTTGGGCAAGTGAACACGCACTGCGGGGGAAGCGCCGAAGCATGTCGAGAGTGCGGCTGATGGCGACGTGGCTTGCGCCGGATGTGGCGCTGGCGGCGTCGTTCTTGCTTGCCTGGATGGCGCCCGATTTTCCTGGGGCGCCGACCGCGGAGGATTGCCGGACCATCATGATCCTGCAAGGGTTGTCGATCCTCGCCGCGGTGCTGGTGGGCGGCTACCGCGAAACGACGCTCGTGTTCCTTCCCCTGGTCCTCGGCGGCTGCATTCTGTGGCTGCTGGCGACGGGGATGGCGGGCCTCTCGTGGGCCTGGGTCAGCTTTGTGTGGTACGTCGTCGGTGCCTTTATGGACGGGCTTCGGGCGCATCGCGGCGAATTTGGACTGGCGCGCGAGAACCCGGACCACCCCCATCGCCGCTACGACCGTCTGGTGCTGTTGTACGTGGCGACGGCAGCGATCTTTCCCTTGCTCTGGCTCATCGGCAGTCCGGCACGGTGGGCCATTTGGGGAACGATATATTTCTTGCTGTCGGCGGCCGTCGATACGGTGCTGCGCGATCGGTTCGATCGCATCCCGCGCGGAATCTTACGCTGGATGCAAAAGGGCGTCCGCAATCCGCAGATGGAGGCCCAGGTCGGCATCTGTTTGGATTGCGTTTACGTGCAGCCGGCAATCCCCACTCGGCGGGGCCGAACCATCCGCTGCCTGCTGTCGGTCACCGACCCCACGTTCGCGGAGTATCCCACGACGCCGATTCATGCCTGCGACGGTTTCCGCCGCCCGGTCGAGTCGGGGGAAGGCTCGT
>JANOIK010000859.1:0-2119 GCA_031407585.1 Planctomycetota bacterium
CGCCGCACGGCGAAAACGCGGCTACTCTACTGGAGCGCCCTCTTCGAAAGCCACGAAGCGCCGCTGGCTTAACCTATTGATGTTCTTCCGGCTCCCTCCCCCTTGAGGGGAGGGTTGGGGAGGGGGTCGAAGTGAGTACACGCTTAGCAGTTTCCCCGTTTCATCGCGTGTACCCGCTGCATCACCCCTCCCCTAACCCCTCCCCATCGAGGGGAGGGGAACGGAGGATTCTTATTTCGGCTCATAAAACGACCGCTCGACCTCATCCTCGACATCCGTCGACGCCGCATGATCGCGCCACAGCCAGCGCATCATCTCGGGCAGCATCACGCCCCCCGCCTTCATGCCGTGCACGTTGATGCTCCACGAGTAATTCACGTCGTACCCTTTCTCCGTGAGCGCGTCCTTGAGCCGCACGTTCTGCAGAAACCAATCCCACGACTCGTCGTACGCCCCGCGACGACGGCGCCCACGGTTGTCGTTGCGGCCGTCGGCTAGAAACACCCGCAGCGGCTTCTTCTCGCTCTCGCGCACGATGTCCGCGTACTTATGCCCGCCGCGTATGTTCGTGAAGCTCCCGACGATGCTCAGCACCTTGCGAAATTCGTCCGGCCGCTCCCACGCCACGGTGAACGCCGCGATGGCTCCGCTGGAGCACCCGCCGATCCCGCGGTCGTTCGGGTCCTGAGAAATGTTGTGAGTCTTCTCGATCGCCGGCAGAATCTCGTCGCACACCACGCGAGCGTACTTGTCGTCCAGCGCGTTGTACTCCTGTGGCCGATTCGTCCCGCGGTCGCCCCACTCGTCCTGCCCCGCCTCCTTCTGCTCTGGCGTGCGGCCCGGGTTGATGAACACGCCGATCATCAGCGGAATCTCGCGGCGGTGCAGCAGGTTGTCGATAACGTTCGTCGCCCGCGCCTCGCCGGCAAAATTCAAGAACGCGTGCCCGTCCTGAAACACCATCACCGCCGCGGGCTTCGCGCCGTCGTACTGCGCGGGCGTGTAAACCCAGTACGTGTGCTGCGTGCCGGGATACGCCTCGCTGGGTAGCATAAACGGCCCGCTCACCTGCCCATGCGGCACGCCCTCGCGCCGCATCGAGTCGGGCCCGAGCTCGTAAAAATCATCATTTCCTTCCCGCTGGGCCGAAGCAGTGGAGGAGACGGTCATGGCCGCAAGTCCTAATAAGATCATGGTTAAGCGCACGAGAGATTCCCTTACGAAAAGTGCCAAATCAGCTCCCAGTCAAAACCCCGCGCGAAGGCGAGCGGAGCGTATCAAGACGACGCCGACTCGACTTTCCCTGGACTGCGCCGTCAAAAACAGGATATGATTAAAGCATGGCCACAGTCGAACTCCAAGAATCGGTTCACGCACGCCTGGCCGCTCAGGCAAATGCCGAAGGACTAACCTTGGAGGCGTATCTGGAGAAGATAGCCGACTCGCGAGTCTCTGCAAGCAAGTCGTCGTCAAAACTGTCGAGCGAGGAGCTCGATCGGCTATTGGACGCCGAAGCGAGCGACGACGTGACCTATCAAGGCACGTATCCGCGCGCGGACATCTACCTTGATCACGATTGATCGCATGCTCGTCGACACCGGCATTCTGTTGCGGTCGTTCGATGCAAGCTTTGCCGATTTCCGGGCTATACGCCAAGCATTTCGCAAGGCGCTCGACGACGGCACGCAACTCGTCGTCACCGTTCAGAACATTGCCGAGTTCTGGAACGTCGCCACGCGACCCCTCGATAAGAACGGTCACGGGCTTTCAGCAGATCGCGTAAAGCGACGCGTGGCACTGATCGAAAGATTCTGCGATGTCGTTTCCGAGGATTATCTCTCGTATGCCGATTGGAAAAGAATCGTAGACGAACTCGGCGTCACGGGCGTTGCCGTGCATGATGCTCGACTCGTTTCCGTCATGCGGCGCATGGGCGTCACCAAGATCCTGACGCTCAACGAGCGCGACTTCCGTCGCTATGCCGCGGAAGGAATCGAAATCGTCACTCCTGCGTTGTACCTCGGCGGCCAGTGACTTCGCGCCCTATGCATCGCCCGTCGCCTTAGGGCGACGGCCGATCCGACCGCGGATGCACGCGCGCCAGCGCCACCCGCCCGTC
>JANOIK010000865.1:0-2941 GCA_031407585.1 Planctomycetota bacterium
TGGTCTGCTCCCGAGCCGGATTGACTGTACTCGGCCTACCGATGTTGCGGAGCACGAACACGCAAAAGTCTCCTCATGTCAATGCTTTCGTATCATCAGTTGCAAGAGATTTCATGGCATTCGACGTGATTCGGAATGACCTTCGTGTCTCACGCGTTTACAGACGAAAACCTCTTCTGGCTATCGCCACCCCGGTAGGCGAGTACGCCAACCGGGGCCACCCGACTTTTTCGCCAATCTCGCCCCCGTTCACTAGAATTTGGGCCTCGCAAACCGTAAGATACACACGTACATCAAGCGCCCGAGGACGAGGACCACGCGCAACGACCGAGAAACCCTACGAATGATCACGCCCATCCCACTAACGACCTCCCGCCGCTCGCGGCTTAGCGCGATCCCTCCAGCGCGATGCCGCGCGCCGACGCCTCACCCCCGTACCCCGCTGCGCTCGGAAATTGCAAAATTCACCGACTTCTGCACGCCCCCACTTCTCGGAACCTCGACGTTTCTCGCACGGCGCTCGAAACGACCGTGCAAAATCCATGAATTGTGGAACGCCCGATGTGAATTCCGTACAACCGTTCCACAATTCCCACCCGAGAAACGCCGAGCCTCCGACGCCCGCGCGCCGAAAACGCCGTTTCCAAAATTCTCAGCCCGCACGGCAAACGCCGAGGAATGCCGCCCGATTTTGTCACCACCCCAATTCGACCCCGTTCCAAAATCACCCCCCAACTCCACTCAGCTCCCCGTCCCCACACTCCCTGCTCCCTGCCCCCACCCGAACCTTGTCACCCCGCCAAAACACCTCAATAATGCGGGATTCCCTCCAGCCGCCACGCAAGACCAGGGACCCAATCCAGGGGCACGCCATGCAGGACAAGCTCATCTTCACCGGGCTCACCTTCGACGACGTGCTCATCGAGCCGCGCTACAGCGAGGTCGTCCCCGCCGAGGTCAGCGTCGCCACGCGGCTCACCAAGCGCATCGAGCTGCGGGCGCCGATTCTCAGCTCGCCGATGGACACCGTCACCGAGCACCGCATGGCGATTGGGCTCGCCCAGGAGGGCGGGCTTGGCGTCATTCACAAGAACATGTCGATCGACGCCCAGTCGCAAGAGGTCGACAAGGTGAAGCGCAGCGCCAACGGCATCATCTTCGATCCCGTGACGCTCCCCACCGATGCTAGCGTGAGCGTCGCGCGCCAAACGATGCAGCAATCAAACGTCTCGGGCATCCCCATCGTCGATTCCAACGGCAAGCTCGCGGGCATTATCACCCGCCGCGATCTGCGGTTCCTCGAAGACAGCAATCAGCCCGTCTCCGACGTGATGACGCGACGCGAACAGCTAGTAACAGCTACGGGGACTGTGTCCCTTGGGGAAGCTGAAAAGATTTTGATGGCGAAAAAGGTCGAGAAACTCCTCCTGGTTGACGAAAATTACCAACTGACAGGGCTGATCACGATCAAAGACATCGACATGATGCGGCGGTTCCCGCAAGCGTCCAAAGACGCCCAGGGACGCCTCCGCGTCGGCGCCGCCATCGGCGTGTTCGACTTCGAGCGGGCGGCCAGCCTCATCGAGAAGGACGTCGATTTTCTGGTCGTCGACAGCGCGCACGGTCACTCGTCCAACGTCATCGAGACGGTCAAGAAGCTCAAGAGTCAGTGGTCCATCGACGTGGTCGCCGGAAACGTCGCCACGGGCGAGGGATGTCGGGATCTTATCAAGGCAGGCGCCGACGCCGTGAAGGTCGGCATTGGCCCAGGTTCGATTTGCACGACGCGCGTGATCAGCGGCATTGGCGTGCCGCAGATCTCCGCGATTTACAATGCGGCCCAGGCCGCGGCCGATTCGCAGACGCCGATCATTGCCGACGGAGGAATTCGCTACTCGGGTGACATTACCAAGGCGCTGGTCGCGGGAGCTCACGTCGTGATGCTCGGCGGCCTGCTCGCGGGGCTCGACGAAGCGCCCGGCGAGCGTGTGTTGTTCCAGGGCCGCACGTACAAAGCGTACCGCGGCATGGGATCGCTCGGCGCGATGGTGAAGGGCTCGAGCGAGCGTTATCGCCAAGGAACCGCGGCGGGCGAAGATGGAGACGGGACGGGCAACGGAAAACTTGTTCCCGAAGGAGTCGAGGGACGCGTTCCCTACAAGGGGCCGCTTAACTCGTTTTTGTATCAATTGATTGGCGGGTTGCGCGCCGGCATGGGGTACTGCGGCGCCAAGACGATCGACCAGTTGCGCACGGACGCGCGATTCATCCAAGTTTCGCCGGCCAGTGTGCGGGAGAGCCATCCGCATGACATCGCAATCACGCAAGAATCGCCCAACTACACCGCCGAATTCAAAACGGCCGACGGGGGTTAATCCCCGCGCCGCCGCTTGCGGCTTTGCGCGCTCCGCATGCGCGCTCGCCGCGCTGTTGGCACTTTCCGGAAGCAACGTCGCCAGCGCGACCGAGTGGCGAACGGCAGGCGAGGCGCCCGCCCCGACTCGCAGCGTGATCGTCCGGCGCGACGGCGTGCCGGCACAACAGGACCAACGCGTCGCGTTTGACCCGTTCGGAGAACCCCTCACGGACGCCGACGCCTCGATGCCCGCGGCGGAGCCGACTACGGAACTGACCACCGAGCCCGCCGAAGATCCGGGCTTCGATCCGTTCGAGCACAACACGGCCCAGGTTCGCCAACCGGCAATGCCCGTGGCGGAACCGGTGAGAGAGCCGGCCAGAGAGATAGACAGAGAAGCACTTCCAGAACCCGTGCGCACCGTCGAGCCGACCGACGAACAAAACGAGAACTTCGACATCGAGCAGGCGTTCGGAGCGCCGCGCGTAGGCGTCTCGATTGGGCCCTCGGTCGAAGAAGAGGTTGATCGCTCGCAGGACGCGGCCGACGAAGAGATGGACCGCCGCGACCGGGACGACCGCGACG
>JANOIK010000873.1:0-1841 GCA_031407585.1 Planctomycetota bacterium
GCGGGCGTGCGAGCGGCAATCGCGACGGCGGCGGTTGGCGCTGTGGTGCTGGCCGGCGCGTGGATCGCGCGTCCCGAAGGTCGCGAAGCGATGGCGCACCGAGACTCGGGCGCTCCCCGCGACATCCAAGTCGCACAGCAATCGCAAGTGCATGTCAAATCGCCGGCGGAGTTGTCCCGCCAAATCGCGAGCCTGGAACGCGAAGTGACGTGGCGTCGCCAAGTCGTCGCCGCGCTCGCAGCGTCCGGCGACGCGGCGCCCGACGACGACGAAACAGCGGTGCCAGCCATCAGCAACGCCGATTGGTTGCGGGTTGAGGCGGCCCGAAGCGCGGCCCTCAGTTGGCAGTATGCCAATGTGGTCGAGCACGAATTTCACGACGCCGCGGCGGCCCGCCACGAGTACGAGCGCCTCGTCGAGCGCTTCCCAGGCACGAATTGGGCGACGCTCGCGGAGGCGTCCTTGGAGCGTCTCGCCGCGAGCGAAAACTCCTCGTTGTAACTCGAAACTGTGAACCGAAAGTAGCTTCCCTGGTTTCTCCGGAGCATGCGATGCATTCCCTCTCCTGGCGATTTGTTGCGGCCGCGTTCGTACTGCTGGCAGGCTTCCCTACGGCGTGTGAAGCCCAATTTGGAGGCGGGGGCGGAGGCGGCTTTGGAGGTCCGCCACGCGACGCCAACTCGAGCCGGCTCACCCGCAACGTGCTGCTGAAGGATGCTGCAGGCCTCAGCGAGAACACGATGCGGCTGATTGCCGCAGAGCTCTCGCGAACTTGGCGCGTGAAGGAGACCGAGGAACTGGGTGACCTGCTTTCGGTTTCGTTGATGCCAGGAATGGGCGATGGCTCTTACGGCGATGGTGATAGCGACGAACTGAGGATCCGCTCATTGAGCGTCCACGTCACCATGCCGGACGATCAGTACAACGGCGAACTGCTCGAGCGCCGCTGGCAGGATGCCCGCAAGCAGTTGCAGGATGCTCTGCAAGCCGCGCAACGGACCATGGTTCAAAAGCAACGGAATTCTCGTCTCCGGGCGCAACAGGCGAATGATCGGCTACACGCTCGCGTGGACTACGCGTACGTGGACGTGATCAAATCTTTGGAGGAAGCTGGGGGAACCGAGGGGTCGTCGGATAAGTTTCGCGAGCAGCTCGATCAGACAAACTCGATGCTTCGCGAGCTGGCGCTCGATCGCGTGAGCGTGCAAGCGCGGCGTGAGGCCATCGAAGAGCGCGTGGACGAACTGCTCAAGTTGGCCAACGAGGCTGAAGAATCGGATCCAATCATTTCCGAATTGCAGAAGATTCAGGAAATCCGCCAGCAGCAGCTCGAGAATGCCCGAATGAGGCATTCCGCGGGGGGATCTGCGACCGCGGCCGAGGTCAGTCATGCCGAGGCCGACATGGCCAACGCCCGGATCGACCTACTGAAGGCGCAGCGGGCTGCCGCCGATCGGGCCTCTGGCGGCGCCCTTGAAAAATTCAATGACGAACTGTCTGAACTGATCGTCCGGCTGGCTGAAATCGACGCCCGCACCGGCGCCTTGGAAAAGCTGGCCGAGCAACTGCGGGACAAGACGAGCGTCGAGGTCACTACGCGACGGGCGGTGCTCGTCGAACGGCTCTCGATGCTGAAGGGTGAGCTGGCACGAGTTCGGGCAACGCAGCTGGACCTAGACGACATGCCGGATATCGGGACGGAAAGCCTGTCGATCACGCCGCTGGACGAGGCGCTGGGATTGGGCGCCGACGCGGGCGATGGCGAGAACAAGGGCCAGAGCCAGTAGCCACCCTCGGCGGACTACGTACGCCAGTTTCTCCGAAACTGGCTCGCGATTCTC
>JANOIK010001119.1:0-2630 GCA_031407585.1 Planctomycetota bacterium
CGGCCGCTCGCCGGGGCACGGCTCGAAGACATGGAACGCGCGACGATCGTGGCAACGCTGCAGAGATTTGACGGCAACCGCGCACGGACGGCCGCGGCGCTCGGCATCGGCGTGCGGACGCTCAGTGGAAAGTTGCGGGCCTACGGATTCGCGCCGCGAACGCGGGAGTTCACGCTGGGCGACGGAGACAACGCGAGCGATCGGCAAAAGGCGCCGATTGCGGCGGCAGGAATTGCCGCAGGCGCCATGCGGCGCGCGGGGTGATGCGAACCTGCGAGGTTTCACTGGGATCGTGGGAAGCTAAACAAACCAGGGCGATGCGAGAGATTGGTAAACCTTGACGCGCGGCGCCGCAACGGCGGCCGCGCGATGGCACGCGGGTTGCCAAGACTGCGAAGGAGTTGGTCATGTTCGATGCGATGTTTGATAACTCGACGCTGCCCATGCTTGAGCAAGTCGTGGGCTTCACTCGCGCCCGGCACGGCGTGCTGGCGGGGAACATTGCCAATCTCGATACGCCCGGCTACCGGTCGCGCGACCTGTCGCCCGCGGCGTTTCAGGATCGGCTGAAAGACGCCATCGAGGAACAACACGAAGCGGCGGCGCGGCCCGCGAACTCGTCGCCCTACATCGACGAGCCGGCGCCCAAGCCGCGGGACGTCGCGGAGGACTTCGCGCGGGTGACCGAGGACCTCGGCGGCATGCTGCGACACGACGACAACAACACGAGCATGGAATTGCAGGTCACGGAGATTGCGAAGAATCACGCCCAGCACAACCTCGCGCTAACGCTGATGACAGCGCAGTTTCGCTTGCTGAGAGCGGCAGTCACGGAGCGAGCGTAACAAATCGCTAGCGATAATTAACGGAGATAGCCCCCGGCGCAAGCCGCGGGGTTCGAGTCCAAAAGGAGTCCCCCATGTTCAGCGCATTCGACGTCAGCACGAGCGGCCTGGTCGCACAGCGGATGCGGCTCAACGCCATTTCCTCGAACCTAGCCAACATGTCGACGACCCGCAACGAGCGCGGCGAGGCCGTGCCCTACACGCCGCGGTACGTCACATTCCAAACCGACACGCAACTGACCACGTTCGGCGGCGGCCAGGGCGTGAAAATCGGCTCGGTCGAGTACTCCAAGGAGCCGCCGATCATGAAATACGACCCCGGCCACCCGGACGCGAACGCTGACGGCGTTGTGGCGCTGCCGAACGTCGACATGACGACCGAGTTCGTCGACGCGATCGAAGCGACGCGGGCGTACGAAGCGAACATCGGCGTGCTCGAGATCAGCAAGGACATGGGCAATCGCACGCTGCAGATTATTGCGTAAGAGTGAGTGGTGATTGGTCGGTGGTGAGCGTTGAGTGGTGGCAATTATGAATTCAATTCAAAACTCAACGACCGCAGCGGCTCGCACCGCAATGCCCTTGCCGCCGCCTGGGCCGCAGGGCGCGAGCGAGACGGGATCGTTTAAGGATTTCCTGATCAAGTCGATTCAGGACGTGAACTCCGCGCAGCAGCAGGCGAACCAGGCGGTCGAGACGCTCATGACCGGCGGCGACGCGGACCCCGCCGCGGTGCTCACGGCCGTCGAGAAGGCGGACCTCGCGTTCCGCATGATGCTACAGATGCGAAACAAGGTGTTGCAGGTGTACCAGGAAGTGCGGGACATCAGGATTTAGGAGTTGCGAGTTACGGGTTTCGAGTTGCGAGTAGGAAGAGCCGGATAATCTCTTCACTCGAAACTCGCCACTCGTAACTCGCAACCCCGCAAAGGAACCACGGATGGGTTTTCTGAATCAAACGGCTGCGCAGATTCGCGACTTGTTCGGGTCGATGACGCCGGCGGCGCGCATTACGGCGGTGCTGCTCTTGGGCGTCATCGGAGTGAGCGTCGGCTACCTGTTTCAGGATTACGCCGGCGGGTCGAAGGAGTATCTGCTCAGCGGCGACACGGTGACCTCGGCCGAGACCGACCGGATGGAAGCCGCGATCGCAAAGCAGGGATTGACGGGCGCGGAGCGTCAGGGCAATCGCATTCTCGTGCCCCGCGGGCAGAAGGCCACGTACCTGGCGGCGGTCGCCAACGAAGGCGCCCTGCCGGCCAATCTCGACACGATCCTGCTCGAAGAATCCGCCAACATGGGGATGTTCGTCGACCGCAAGACGCGCGATGACCGCATGAAGGCGCTCAAAGAACAAGTACTCTCGATGACCGTGCGGCAGATGGACGGCGTCGAGGACGCCAAGGTGGTTTTCGACATCCGCGAGCCCAAGGGTTTTGAAGAGCGGCTGATCACCGCCACCGTGTTCGTCCGCCCCGCCGCGGGCGAAGAACTGACCGCCCGCCGCACCAAGAACATCCGCGACGCGATTGTCCACGCCATCGCGGGGCTCGATGCCAAGAACGTGGCCATCACCAATTGGGCCGACGGCACGCGCTTCGACGCTAGCGGAGCGGTCGCTCCCGAGGATTACGACGACCCCTACTTCCAGACGCGCACCACCTACGAACGCCAGGTGAAGGCCAGCATCGAGGACCTGCTGCGGCACATTCCGGGCATCCGCGTGCAAGTGACCGCGGAGCTCGACGACACGCTGTCGGCCGAGACGCGGACGATCACCTCTCA
>JANOIK010000913.1:0-5209 GCA_031407585.1 Planctomycetota bacterium
TGGTCGGTGATGATGAGCGTGAGGCCGAGCTCCGCGGCGAGCTCGGCTTCGGCGACGCTCGCGATGCCGCAGTCGACCGTGACCACGACGTCGGCGCCCTGAGCGGCGAGCTTGCGGAGCGCGTCGCCGTTGAGGCCGTAGCCTTCGTCGATTCGATGCGGGGTGTACGAGTCGACTTCGGCGCCGATGAGGCGCAGGCAGCGGAGCAGGATCGCGGTGGCGGTCATGCCGTCGGCGTCGTAGTCGCCGTAGACGGTGATGCGGCGTTTGGATTTCGCGGCGTCGTGGAGCAGCTCGGCGGCCGCGGTTGCGCCGGGCAGGAGCGCGGGATCGCGCAGGCCGGTGAGCTTGGGGTCGAGAAACTGGCGGGCGTCATCGCAATTGCGAATGCCGCGGGCGAAGAGAAGCTGGGCGACGACGGCGGGGATGCCTGCCGCGCGTTCCAGCGCGGCGATGCCGGCGGAATCGTGGGGGGCGATCCTCCAGAGCTTGGGCATGGAAGGGCTCCGCCTTCGGGGGTGTTTGGGCGCTGAGTGCGCCTTGAGGTGGTGAGCGTGTACCTGCTACACCCCCCCTCCCTAGCCCGTTGCTTCGCACAGGCTACCGCCTGCGCTCCCTCGCCACTGGCGAGGGTGCTCGTTGCTCCCTCCAGGGGGAGGGGACCGGACGTGAGTTGGTTTTACTTTTTCTTTTCGACGTGGGTGGTGTGTTTGCGGAGGCGGGGGCTGAACTTGCTGAGCTTCAGCTTTTCGCCGCCCGTCTTGCGGCGGATCGTGTAGTTGTGGTCGCCGGTCTCCTCGCACACGAGGAACACGACTTCGACCTTCTTCTTGCGCTTGCCGGCTGCCATGGCTCTCTCACGTCTGTCGCTGGCGGCGAATGGTTCGCCGTGGGTGATTGCGGGATGCCCGGATGTACGAAGCTGGCAGCTTCGTTTACGTACGGGATGCCGCGCCACGGACTGGCGCGGTTGCCGGCATTTTAGAGGGTTTCCGTGGGTTCAGCCAGGGGCGTCGAACCGCGGGAAGAGGGCTGATTCCCGGGCGTGGGCCGGGGACCGCTCATAAAGAAGGAGCCGATGGGGGCTCTACCGTAGCAGAGGGCCGCATGAATTGGCGCGTCACTCGTTGGACGGGGCCTGTGAACGAGGCGGGGATCGGGCGCTAGCGTTTGCCATCGGCGTGTAAATCTCCAGGGGTGAGCGGTGAGGCCGCGACGCGAGCACGCAAGGCACAGGGACCTCACGCACGCGCGCCACGGGCCTCAGGAGTCCGGCGACCGCGTTGGTGGCGCCAATCGCTGGTCAGGGCCGGACCAGTGCGAACGATGTTGCCGTTTTCCGAACGTGTTTCCGAGTGTGTTTTCGCGCTAGGCCTCAGAACAATTTTCCGAGCTGGCGTTTCCACGACAGCCGCCGGCGCGCGCAGCGTGCGGTAAGGGTGACACGCGCACGCGCCGACGGCCAACCGACAGGGGTGCAGGGGGCAAGCGAGACGCAAGGCGACGGGCGCCGGGCGCCGGCGAGTCGCGGCCAAGGAGACGAGAAACAGGCGGGAAAAGTGGCGGGATGAGCGGTTCGCCGCGGCAAAGTCAGACGTGAGCCTTTGCATCGGCGAGGCGTCAAGCGGTTGCCATCAACCGGCGACAACTGAAACTTAGGTCGCTATTTCGCGAAGTCAAATGACGGTGGGAAGAATCACGAGATTTTTCGTGACGCGGACTGGGTGGCATGCCGTCGTCTTCGTCGGCATGTTTGGCGTGCTTCACATGCCCACGCGGACGTGGGCATGGCGCCCAGATTGATGGACACTATTTCCACACCGGGGGGCGGTTTTCGATGAGGGCGGCGAGGCCTTCTTCGGCGGCTTCGGTCGTGCGCGCGGTCGCGGTCATGATGGCGCCGGCGGCGAGTTGCGTGGCGAGGTTTTCGCCGAGGGTTTCGTTGAGCAGGCGTTTCGAGAGCTGGATCGCTTCGGGCGCGCCCGCGGCGCATTGCTTCGCGATTTCCATGGCTCGCGCCCAGACGGTGTCGGGCGTTGTGATTTCGTGAACGAGGCCGATGCGGCGGGCTTCGTCGGCGTCGATCGGTTCGCCAGCGAGCATGAGGCGGGCGGCGTGGCCGGCGCCGAGTCGGAAGGCCAGCAGGGGCGCCGCGACTCCGGCGACCATGCCGTAGCGTGCTTCCGGGAGCGCGAACGTGGCGGTGTCTCCGGCGACGACGATGTCGGCTGCCGCCACGAGGGCGAGGCCGCCGGCGAGGGCCGGACCGTGGACGGCCGCGATGATCGGCTTGGTGATTTCGAGCATGCGGAGGGCGAGGTCGCGAAAGTCGGCGGCGTCGGCGCCCCATTGTTCCTGGGGATTGCCGAGGTCGGTGCTCGCGCGCATTTCGGCCACGTCGCCGCCGACGCAAAAGCTATCGCCCGCGCCGGTGAGGATGATCGCGCGAACTCGCTTCTCGAGGTACAGATCGTCCAGCACCTCGACGAGCTGCTGGACCATCGATCGGGTGAGCGCGTTGGCGTGGTCGGGCCGGTTGAGCACTATTGTGCCGGCGTTGTCGATGACTTTGACGTCGATGGAACTGGTGGACATGTACATGGGGAGTTGGGATGGATCGCGGCGCCAGTTACAGTACCGGGGGCTAGCGCCCTGAGGCTAATTTCTTCATACCCACTCTTTCGCGGGGCGAGTGTCGACGGCGACGTCGATCGCGTCTCTGGGCACGCGGGCTGGCCAGAGTCCGCAGTCGACTTGCACGGCGGGCCGGCCGACGGGCAGGCGCATGAGGCTGGGATTGGCGGCGGCGAATCGCGTGACCTGGTCGGAGAATTCTACGCACAGTTTTGCATTTTTCGCCCGACATGCCAAATGCAGCCAACCGGGGCCGGCGTCGCCCGTTTGGCCGACTAATTCTTGGGCTGTGACGAGTGAGTGCTCGTCGCCGGCGTCGACGAATCGCGATTGGAATGCTTGCGCGACTTGCTGGCGGAGCCCTGGGGGCGCGTGCTCGCTGAATTCTATCACGGTTTCGGCGACGAAGCCCGCTTGGTAGAGAATCTCGAGGCGCCATGAGCCGTCGGCCTTCGCGCCGGTGCAGCCTTCGACGCGGAGTTGCGTTGGCCCTGATCGTGTGACGACCGCCGCGGTCGCGTCCATGCGGACGTCGGCGTGGAGGTGGGCCGCGTCGTTTGCCTTGCCTGCTTGCAGCCACTCGAGGAGTCGCTGACCGTCGTTCGCTTCGAGCGGGTGGCCGAGGTCGACGGTGAACGCGCTGTGTTCATCGAACTCGATGCGGGGATGGTGCTGGAGCGCGGGCAGCGCGCCGAGCGATGCGAGCGACTCGGACGCGTGGCGATGGGGCCAAATCGCGGCCCTCGCCGCGGCAGCGGCGCCGGCGAGTTTGTTCCAATCTCGCCACTGCCAGCCGAATTCCTGGATCCCCGCGGCGATTGTCGGGGCGGCGCCGTCGTAGCATCCCGCCACGACCACGCGAGCGCCCTCGCCGAGTGCGGTGACCAACGGCCCGGCGCCGAGTTGCAGATCCGCCGCTAACACGGGTTCCCGTTGCTGGCTCCACGGCGCCCCGGTAACGGCGTGGTCCAGGCGCAGGCCGTCGGCCACGAGGAATTCGAAGATGCCCAGGAGGTTGCTGCCGCGGACCGCCGAGAGGAGAACGTCCGGGCTGCCGCCCTCGACCAGTACGCGGCCGAGGTTCTCGACGGCGCCGTAGGAGTTGCCCCAGCCGGCGGAGGTGATGATGCGGAAGTCGGTCTCGAGAAACAGCCGGCGGCAGAATTTGGGCAGCGTCATCCGAAAACTGTCGGCGAGCTCGGGCAGCTCGGCCATCGCCCCGGCGACGAGCGGCGCCGCTCGCGGGCGCACGTAGTCGAGCTGCAGCACGTGCATGGCGCCGCTGCAGACGAGCTCCGCGAGGCCGGCGGGCTCCTGGTCGCTTTCAGCATGCACGCGAACGAGTGGGATCACGACGATTGTTCCGGGGAGTCCGCGAGTGTGGGGGCGTTGAGCTTTCGCGACATGGGTGCGCTCGCGATGTGGAGCGGCGACAACGTTTGCGGCCGAGCGCCGCGGCGGGAGCGCTCGGATTCGCCGTCGCAAGCTACAGCCACGAAACACTTTACGGAAGGAGTGACCCACGGGCAAGGCGCTGGCGGCACGGGTGCTGCAATCCGGTCGCATCCGTTCAGCCGCTTCGCTCTTCGACCTCAAGGATGCACCGCATGGCCATCAAGCCCCGCCGCAGCGCCGCCATCACAGGACACGTCTCGCGGAATGGGCAGCCCTCGGCAGGCGGAGCCGACGGGGCAGCTCGCCGCCGCGTGGCGCCGAAGCGAGGCCGCTCCTCGTCGCGGAATGGCGATCTGCACGACGGGGACGACGAACAACCGCAGACTCTGGCCATCGACGACGACGCTCCCGATGAGGACGCCCTCGACGAGGAGGTTGACGCGCACGATTCGCACGACGCGGACGACACCGCGGCGATCGACGATCCGGTGCGGATGTACCTGATGCAGATGGGCGAGATTCCCATGCTGAATCGGGACAACGAGGTGGCGGCCGCCGTGCAGATCGAGGGGACTCGGCGCCGGTTCCGTCGTACGATGCTGTGCAGCGACTTTGTCCTGCACGCGGCGGTCGACCTGCTGCAGAAGGTGTCCGACGGCAACCTGCGGTTGGACCGTACCATCGAGATTTCGGTGACCAATACCACGGAGAAGAAGCGCATCCTGAAGCGCATCGGGCCGAACCTGGCGACCGCCCGGCATCTGCTTTCGCAGAACCAGGCGGACTACCACATCGCTGTGCAAACGGGCGCGGCGCCGGCCGCCAAGCGCGCTGCGTGGCGTCGGCTGATCGTTCGCCGCAACAAGATCGTGCGGCTGGTCGAGGAGCTGAACCTCCGCGTTCAGCGGCTCACGCCGATCATGTCGCAGTTGCATGAGATTGCGGACCGCATGATTTCGATCAAGCACCAGCTCGCCGGCGACCCCGGCCGCGGCGGCCGCACGAACGAGCAGGATCTGCGGTCCGAGCTGCAGTACCTCATGCGAATCACGCTGGAAACTCCGTCGACGCTCCGCCGGCTGGTGAATCGCACGCTGCATCGCAAGGGTTCTTACGACGCCGCCAAACGCGACCTGTCCGCGGCGAACCTGCGGTTGGTCGTGTCGATCGCCAAGCGGTA
>JANOIK010000930.1:0-2754 GCA_031407585.1 Planctomycetota bacterium
CGTGGTCCCGCCGGTCTGCTGAATCCAGAACGTGTACTGCGGCCCCGTCAGCGGACCGGTGAATCCCTGCCCGCCCGTGCCGAGGTCCTGCAGAATGTCTTCGCCGGGCAAGTGATCCTGCCCGGGACCAAAATGGGCCCACCCCAGCATGTTGCCAATGTTTGAAAAAGCGTCGTTATGGTCGAACGTAAAGATTGGGCCAGCCTGCACGCCGACGAACGCCGTCGTGTCGACGTCGAGCCCGCCGTCGTACGCCTGCATCAAGATCGCGGCCAGCTTGTGACCCGTGGGCATGTTGATCTGCAGGTACTCCAGGTCATGCCCCTCCTCAAGTATGCCCATCGTCCCTTTGATCGTGTTCACGCCCGCGCCCAGGTTGAGCACCAACGGATTGGTCCGTTCGTTGGTAATCTCGCCGTTCACCGCCTCGTCCCACGTCGCCACGACGGCCCATGCCGACATCTGTCCGCAAACCAGGCTCGCGCCAATGCACGCCGCACGAAACAACAACTGTCGAACCATAGATGCCTCGATATTCAAGATTGAGTTGCTAGATGCTGTGAATGCCACCAGGGTCTGTCCCCTACTTGCGCAGTCCGCAGAGCAAATTGGGACTGACCTGCACCAGGGGTTTGTCCCCCATTTGCGCAGTCCGCGGTGCAAATCGGGGACAGACGCCCTTTGCCGCGCAAAGAAGTCCAACTTCGCAATGCCCTTGTGGGCCTAGGCGCGAAGAAGGAGTAGTCTCATGAGACAAAGAATCCAAGAGAGTGCGACCGCGCGACGATCACCAGACCGTGTCGCGCCTGAGAGACCACCGTCTCAGTCGCCAAACCCAGCATAAACCCGCCCCCCGCGCCTGGCAAGCACTTTTCGACCTCGGAAACCGCCCGGATGGCCCACGCTTGCCGTCCGCGGCCTAGCTGGGCGGCGCAGCCGCAAGAGCGCTCCCAGGCGCCCGCGATCCTTTCGGCTAACGCTATTCCCCAATTGGGGGGAAGCTACGCAATTTTTATCGAATAAGTCGCAATTCCATTTACACAGCCTCCCGCAGCGATATATTGCCGGCTTACGGGTTTGGGTCGCGAGCGCCGCTCACCAACCGCTCTCATCGTCATCGCAGTATGGTGGGGGGCGCTTCACCGCGCGGCGTGAAGCCCTCCGCATTGCCTTCTTCGATTCGCAGTTTTCGCGTCGATCGCCTCTTCGTACCCCTGTGGAGAAAATCTGCCCATGATCCACATCCGTTGAACGGATCGCTCACCCGAGGCGGAACAAAGATGCGCGGCACGTTCGAACATTCAGTCCACACTCCCTAGGAGTCAGTCTCATGAAAGTGATCCTCAAAGCGCTCGCACCCGCGCTTGCATGGACGTTGCTCACATCGATGCTCGTCGACCAGGTGCATGCCGATCCCCCGCCGCCCCGACGCTCCGATCCGATTTCGCTCGATCGGCAATCTCCCTCCGTTGTCTTCTTCGGCAACACGCCCGGCGACATTTACGGCGAACCCGGCGGCGTCGGCTTCGGATGGGACGTCGGCGGCCCCGGACCCGTGTTGCACGTGCCCGAAATCAACTACGGCCTGGTCCCCGGCGACAACAACGACGGCCACTCCAACGGTGAGCAGTTCGGCAACCAATTCGTGATCTACTTCTCCGGCGACGATCTCTCCATGGGCGCGGCCGGCACCGATTACGAGCATCAGGCGATTCGACGTCAGGCGGCCGGCGATCGCTTCGTCTTGAACGGCCGCACCAACGTGCCGCCGACGGCGGTCTTGGCAGGCGGTCCGCCCGCTGTGACGCTCGGGCCGGTGCTGCCGGGTCCCATCAACCTGCTGAGCGCCAACCAGACGAGATACAACGAAATCCCCTCGATCGCTCCGGCGTTCTTCAACCCCTACGTCCCGCCGCTCTCTCCGCCGGCCGCGTTTGCGACCGTGATGGACGACATGGACGCCCTGGAGCTGACCGAGTTCGACACGAACGGCGACCGGATCCACGATACGCCGATTTACTTCAACCTCGACAGCGTCAGTCCCAGCGTAGTGGGGGGCGGCTTCACCGGCGGCGACATCTTCCTGTCGCCGCCCGCGACCGCCGGCTTCGCACTGTGGGCGCCCTTCGCGTCGCTCGGACTCACGGCGCTGGACGAGGTCGATGCGCTCGCCGTGTGGAACGCCAACGGCAGCGCGAGCCCCAGCCCGGGAGATCATGCCATCTTCTCTCTGGCGCCGGGCTCGCCCGCGCTGCTCGCCAACGGGTGGTCGGCCGCCGACGTCCTTGCCACCGGCTTCAGCGGAACCTCGGTGCTCTACTTGCCAGCCCTGGCCCTCGGAATGTTGCCCACCGATAACATCGATGGACTCGACGTCGAGGTCTTCCTTGGCCCGCAATCCATCCAGAGGTTCGACTTCGTCACCGACGACGTGATCTCCCCCGAGCCGTGCTCCTGGACGCTCGCGGCCATCGGCCTCACAGCCTGTGGAACGCTCCGCCGCCGCCGGCGCTAGAAGTTTTTCCTACGACGATTTACGTTTTCGACGGGGTGGACCACCCCAAGGAGGTCCACCCCGATTTTTTTGTATCCCCGTCGCGATATGCTGGACCCGCGGCGAACATTTCGAGCATTTGCCACTAGTGCTTTGTCACGCCTAGGAGTTCGGGTTGGTGTTTGGCGTGATTTTTGGGAGACTTTCGTTCACACGGAGGTGTCCCATGAACAAGAAGTATATTGTGCGTCTGACGGCGA
>JANOIK010000937.1:0-2562 GCA_031407585.1 Planctomycetota bacterium
ACGCCGTCGAGCAGCACGCCGTCGATCCGCAGGTTGCGGTCGCCGGCGGCGGTCGCGGCGTCATTGATGAGGGCGACGCGGATCTGGCTCAACGGCACGGTTGCCGGGGCCACGTAGATGTACGACTGAAACTGTCGGTTCGCGTAGTTGCCGCCGATCGCGTCGAACGTGACGCTCGCCTGGCCGTTGATCTGGAGCTGCATCTGCTCTTCGTGCGTGCTGCCGGCGGCGCGAATTTCGATGACCGTGCCGGTGGCGCCGTACTGGAAGTAGCCGTTGAAGTGAAGGTACTCGCTTTGCACGCGGCCGATCGATTGCGCACCGCCGACGACCGTGCCGGTGGAGAACACGCTGGCAGCCTCGCTCTCGTAGCGGATGCCGTCGAGCACGACCGCATCGACGCGCAAGTTCAGATCAGCGCCGCCGAACGTGAGGCCGTCATTGGCAAACGCCACGCGGATGCTGTTGAACGGCAGCGTCCGCCCCGAATTGAATGCATACGTGAAGTACTGCCCGCCCAGGTAGTTGCCCCCGACGTTGTTGTACGTCGCGACCGTCTCGCCGGCGATCTGCAGCAACATTTGCTCGCTGCCCGTATAGCCTGCCGCCAGAATCTGAATTGACGACGTCGCCGCCCCAAACTGCATGTAGCCATTGAGATGCATCGCCTCGGTTCGCTTGAACCCCGGCGAGCGCGCCCCCGCGGCCACATCCCAGAACGCGGTCGAGTACACGGTCGATGCCTCCGCCTCGAACTTCGCGCCGCCAACGCTCACGCCATCGACGTACAGATTGCGGTCCTGCCCGCCGCCTGGCGGCGTGCCGTCGTTGGTGAACGCGACGCGGATGCGGTCGATCGAGACGTCGGTGTGGTGCGTGTAGTTGAACGTCTCGAAGTTGCGGGCGGCGGTGAGGACGCGGGTGGTGGTCCATGATGCGACCGCGACGCCGTCGACGAGCAGTTGGAACTGCTCGGTCCCGGTGGATCCGGCGACATGGACGCTGATCGGGGTGACCGCGAGAAGCTGGCGCGGCTCGAGCGTCTCGAACGCGAGTTGTCGGCGTGAGGATGCTGGGGCGGACGGACGAAGGCGGCGGCGATGTCCCATGGTTGGCGCAACTCCCTGCGCTGCCTGCAGCATAGCAAGATCGGGTGAATAGGCACTCTGCGTAGACACGCCATGGTAACCCGCGGGGAATCGGCGAGCGAGCAAGGGAGGGACAGGGGCAGGAACCGGGTTGGCAGGCAGGCGGCGCCCGGGTGGAATTCTGTCACCACCCTCGGCGCCCACCGTGCCAAAATCGCGCTCGGATTTGCGATATTCCTCGGGGATTTCGCACCTGGCCAGGAATTATGAAACGGGCCTTTTGGGCCGAAGCTGTCGGAGGGCCGAGAAACGCCGGGCGGAATTCTGTACGCCGGGGACGATATTCGCATTACCGCTTCCAAAATTCCCTGAGCCCGCGCCGGCGCGCCGCTGCCAACCCGCGGAAACCCGGGACGCCGACAGCGCAGGCGGGTCTGTGCGCGCGGGAATTTTGCTCGGCGCGGCGCGCGAACGACTGCGGCGTTGATGGTGGTTGTTGGGTTCATGGAGTTGAAAGATGGCGCGGGAGGGCGTGGTGGCCGTCGCGAGTGTGTACTAGTGTACATGATTTGGACGCCGGCGTCAAGGGGCGCGTTTTTGGGCCAGTGTACAAACTGATCGCGACGGGTGGCATGCCTTCGTCCTCGTAGGCCGGACATGCTCACGCGGACGAGAGCATGGCACGCAAGGGGAAGGGACTGGTCGCGTAAACGACCAGTCCGAAGGGGCTAACCCGCAAGCGACTGGGGCGGCCCGGATTTAGCGCGAGGGTTGGCACTGGGGGCACCAGCAGGTGGTGCGGGCAGCGTCGCCTTGGCGGCTTAATTGGATACGCGTGCCGCATTTGTAACAGGGCTCGCCGGAGCGGCCGTAGGCCCAGAGGCGGCGGCCGTCGCCGCGGAAGCGCGTTTGGCGCGACGAGCCCGCGAGGTTCTTGGCCATCAGCGCGCGGGCCTTCGTGATCATTGCAGCAAGCTCGTCGTCAGTGAACTTCGCGACCGCCGCGAAGGGGTCGAAGCCTATGAGGAACAGCAGGTCGGATTTGTAGACGTTGCCGATGCCGCTGACGATCGTTTGGTTCATTACCGCCTCGCCCAGCGGCAAGGCGTCGCGGGCGCGGAAGCGGGCGACGGCCGCGGGCACGTCGAAATCCTTGTCGAGCAGATCGGGGCCCAAGCGCGCGAGATGGTCATGCCGGCGAAGCTGGTCGGCGGTGAGCAGCTCGAGCAGTTTCGGCGAAAAGCAGATGATCTCGAGTTCGAGGCCGTCGTCACGGGTGATCGCGAGTTGGAGGGCCGCGAAGTGCGTCGGCTTCCGCCAGGTTTCGCCGGGACGGTAGATGTGCCACGAGCCGTTCATGCCCATGTGCGAATGGATGGCGCCGCCGGCGGCGAGGTGCATGAGCAGGTGCTTGCCACGGGCCTCGACGGCGGCGATCTGGGCGCCGGCCAGGTGGTGGGGCTCGAACTGGCGG
>JANOIK010001121.1:0-7639 GCA_031407585.1 Planctomycetota bacterium
CCACACGATGCTCTACGACCTCGCATTGATCGGCTGCAACATTTCCGACGAGGGGCTGACGCATCTGAAGGGACTCAAGCGTTTGCGGATCTTGGCGCTCGATCGGACCAGCGTGACGCCCCGCGGAATCGCCACGTTTCAGCAATCGCTGCCGGACTGTGAGATTCGCTCGGACTATAGCGAGGAGGAGCTCGCTGAGGCCCTTGAATCGGTCCCGAAAATACTTACGCAACCCGAAGCTCGTTAGCCGCGCCGCCGGATCGCCGGCTCGCAGGTTGCCACCACCTGAGAGGGGAAACTGTTGTGTTGAAACAATTCTTTTTGCGTGGCGCCGTCTGCATCGTACTGGCGGCGCTGGTTGTCTCTCTGGCAAGCGACGCCGGAGCCCGCGGCGTCATCTGGGTCGGCGGCAACGGCTTTTGGGACCACAATGACAACTGGACTCCACCCCATCCTGACACGGGCAGCAACTTGCAGCCGTTCGATGGAGACGATGTGTCGATTCCGAACGGTACCCCGGTCATCCGGTTTCTCGAGGGCATCAACACGCTCGACGTGGACGCGGGCGCGGGCATTGCTAATAACAGCGTGCTGTCGGTCCATAACGGCGTGGTGAACGACGCCTTGATCACCCTCGGGCCCGACGGGCAATTGATCGTGGACAACGGCACGCTCGCCGGCGGAGGCGCCGTCGTGCTGACCGACAGCACGGGCACCAACGCCACGTTCCAGGGGGCGCCATTTGGCCACACCCCGTGCTGTTTGACCCAGGCGGCTACGCACACGATCCGCGGCGAGGGGACCGTCTTCGGAAAAATTGTCAACGACGGCCTCATCCGTGCTGAAGAGGCCTCCGGCGACATGGCGGCAGTGCTTACGATCAGCGGCTCGATGACCAACAACGGCATCATTCGTTCCACGGCGACAGGCACGATTCTGCTGGAGTCGTTGGCTTTGACCCTGGGGGCCAGTGGGCAATTCATTGCGGATGGGCAATCCATTGTGTTGAGCGGCGCCACCATTACCGGAGGCTCGATCGACGCGATCAACGGGGCTAAGTTCGTCCGCCGCCCTGACGCGGGAGGCTCGACCGTGCTCTCGGGCGTGACGATCAATGGCGACTTCGACGTGCTCGTGAACAATGCGGGAGTCGCTGGCATAGGCGCGGGCATCACCAACAATGGCACGATGACGATCGACAATCTGGGGGTCGCCAACGGGGAACTGTCGTTCGCCGCCGGCGCGACGCTCGATGGGACGGGGCAGGTCGTTCTCAACCGGGCCAACGACAACGTGCATGTCAGCGGGAGTTTCACGCACGGGGCAAGCCATACGATTCGCGGCGTCGGCCGCATTCATGCGAACATTACCAACAATGGGTCGATCATCGCCGAGCCGAAAATCGGGGGCGGCCTGCTGCGGGTGGTCGGCAATGCGATCACGAACAACAACCTGATGCAGGCCAATACCGGCGCGACGATGCGCCTGGAGCAACAGGTGGCCATCACCCAAGGCGCGGCCGGGCGGATCCGCGCTGCTGACGGCGGCCGGGTGGAACTGCGCGACCAAGCGACCGTCATCGGCGGGAAGCTGCAAACTGCGGGCACGGGTGTCATCGCCGACATCAGTTCCAGCGTACTAAATAACGTCACCAACGAGGGCGCGTTCCACGTCCAGGCGGGTTCGACCACGCGCGTCAACACGACGCTCATCAACAACGGCACGATCACCGTCAATCCCACGGGCGTCGCCGTCGGAACGGCGCTCGAATTCTCCACCGACACCGTGCTTTCCGGAACGGGCACAATCGTGCTGAATCAAACCGGCAACGGCGCCAGGATCACGAGCGCACAGTCGGACCAAGACATCACCCAGGCCGCCGGCCACACCATCCGCGGCGCCGGCTGGATTAACAACGGCTGGTTCGGCGACGGGAGATTTATTAACAATGGCCGCCTGGAAGGCAATTCCGCCGCAGAGCCTTTGGAAATCAGCACCAAACTCAGCGGCAGCGGAACCTTGAAAAACGTGCTGATCGGCGGCTTTGGGGCTACGCATACGCTGGGAGACGCGGGGACCACGGCCATCGTCCCTGCGGAAGGGCTGTACACCCTCGGCGTCGGCAGCCGCATGTTTGCGGACCTCGCCGGCACGACGCCGGGCACGGGGTACGATCAGCTCAACTCCACCGGCCCCATCACGCTCCAATCAAACACTCGGCTCGACGTGTCGCTGGCCGGCGGGTTCCTGCCGATGCCCGGGCAGTCGTTCACGCTGCTCACGACCACGGACGTGCTTACCGGCGCCTTCGGCACGGTGCTGCCGACACTGCCGTTGGGATTGTCGTGGTCGCAGCAGCAGACGGCGAACTCGTTCAGCATCACGCTGGCGGGGACGCTGGCCGCGGATTTTGATGGGGACGGCGACGTGGACGGCGATGACTTGACGCGATGGCGCGGCGGGTTTGGCACCGGGACCTTGCGCTCGCAAGGCAACGCCGACGGCGACCTCGACGTCGATGGCAACGACTTGCTCGTGTGGCAGCGCTCGGTCGGCTGGCGCACTTCACCGCCGCCGTCGACTGCCGTGCCGGAGCCAACGAGCTGTCTGTTGCTCGCAGTCGCAATGGCGAGCGCGTGCGCCCGGACACGGCGAGGTCGCGGCGCCGCGAAAGCTATCGCTGGATGATGAGGAACACGCCCGAGATGATCGCGAGCACGGCGAGGACGTCGCTGCTATGGGAAAAGCTGACGCCGAGAAACGACGCGGTGAGGATGCCAAAGAGGATGAGGAAGACGGCGAGCAAGAGCATTCCCAAGTTTCTAGGGAGGGCCGGAGGAGCCATGGCAAGTGTCCTTTTCGGGAGGAGGTCGTGCGGCCCGTCGCGACAGGGCGCTGGACGTGTTCTTCGACAGGACGCGCGGTTCCGGTGAGGGAAATCGCGCCAGAATCCCGCTATCGCCACTTGAACTTCAAGACAGTCGCTACGGCAGCTTCGCGACGAAGCGTTCGAGCTGCGCGGTGAGCAGTTTGAAGTCGGCGCCGAAGTAGTGCATGAAGTCTCGGAGCCGCTCCTCGGACGGGTAGTCGGTGAACGGCTCGCGGGCGGCGACTTTGGCCAGGTACGCCGAGTACTCCTGCGGGCGCGTCTCGCACAGGTAGAACGCGAGCGTCCAGGCTTGGGCGTAGGCGTCGAACACGTCGCTCTTGAACGGCTCTTCGCCAGCCACGATTTGCGGCAGCCAGTTTGCCTCACGCTCCGCGGCGCCCTTGCGGAACTCGCCGAGGCGGTATTTGTTGATGCGGTCGGCTTGGTCGTGAAGCGAGGTGGCGCTCCAGACGCCCGGGGCCTCGAACATCATGGCCAGGCCCTCGACCACCCACAGCGGCTGCTTGGCGAAGCGGGCGTGCACGCCGACGTTGTACGCGGTTTGGTGCGTCGCTTCGTGGATGATCGTTTCGATGTTGTCCTGCTCGTTGCCCCCCTCGCTTTTGATGTCGTACATGAAGAAGCGGTTGGACTGGCTCTCGTAGTGGCCGAGCACGCCTTCGCCGAGCGGCGAGCCCGATTTTTCGGCGTAGGCGTAGTACTCGTCGCGGGTGGGGAACACGATGGCCAGCAGCGGGGTCGGCGGCTCGGCGATGCGGAAGCCGCGGATGCTCATGTAGCTGGTGAAGCCGCTGTAGAGCGTTTCGAGCCGGCGGACCCACTCGCCGCCGCGGCCGCGCGGGCGGACGACCACGAAGTGGGTGGAGATCGAGATGTCGAACCGCTGGCCGAACTCGGCGCGGGCGATGGCTTGCATCTCGCCGGCGGAGTAGCCCGCGTAGCCCTTCGCGGTTTTGCGGCTGTCCTTGGCGTTGGCGGGGTCGAAGTAGTACATGCCGCCGTCGCGGCCCAGCAGTACCATCTCGCTTGCGCTCCAGGCGAGGGGTTGGCCTTCGATGACCTGGCCCGCGACGGTGGCGCGCATCATGAAGGGGGCGGGCTCGGCGTGCGCGAAGGTGGCCGCGGCGGCGCCGGCCGCGGCGGCGAGAGTGACGGTGATTTTTTCGCGGAGGGTCATGGAACGAAGGGATGAATGCGGAATGCGGAATGCGGAGTGTGGGCATTGAAAGCTTAGCTTATGAGGGGACGGGGAATTGGCCGCGGAGGGACGCGGATCTGGGGGATTTTCGCGGATCAGATGAATCCGTTTAGCCGCGACGCGGAGCCTGTCCGCAGGCGCAGCGGAGCGCGTGCCCTGCCGGTAGGCGCCGCAAATCGCCCCGCACGCGCTCCGCTACGGGGGACCTTCGCGTCGCGGCTAAACAAGGGAAATACGATCCGCGTCGATCCGTTCAATCCGCGTTCCTCCGCGGGCCATTCCGAGGCGTTACAATCGGGGCGGACCTTTTCTTGGGGAGGGACGCGATGCGCGGGCGATGGCGAGGGTGGTTGGTTGCAGTGGTCGTGGCGGCGTTGCCGATGGCGACGGCGCTGGGGGCCGACGACGAACTTCAGCCGCAGGTCACGCAGTTTTTAGAGCAGCTCGATCGCGGCAATGCCGACGAGCGGGCCGCGGCGGAACGAGGGCTCGTGGCGCTTGGGATTGAAACGCCGGCGCGCGGCGAGGCGTTCTTGGCGCTGCTGCCGACGCCGACCGACGACATGTCGCAAGAGACCGCGACGCGGCTCGCGCGCATTCGGGCCGAGGTGCAGACGCGGCTGGCGGAGCGCTCGCTCGAGCAAACGCGCGTGACGCTCGATGTGACCGACGCGCCGCTGGACGAGGTGCTTGCCGAGATCGAGAAGCAGACGGGCAATCATGTGATCGACTACCGCGGAGAGCTCAGCGACGAGCCGGCGGCGAAGAAGGTGACGCTGAAGGTTGCCGACGCGCCGTTCTGGCAGGCGCTTGACTTGCTGCTCGATGCGGCCGGGATGGCGCCCTACCCTTACGCGGCCGATGGGGCGCTGGGGCTCGTCGATCGTGCCGAGGGAGCGCCGACGCGCGCGGATCGGGGCGCCGTGTACGCGGGGCCGTTTCGCGTTGAGGCGACCAATGCCTCGACGCTGCGCGACCTGCGCTCACCCACGGAGAGCTCGCTCGATGTGGAGCTCGAGATCGCCTGGGAGCCGCGGCTGCGGCCGGTGGCCATGTCACACGCGGCGGCGGATCTCGCGGCGAAGACCGACGCCGGCGCCGACGTGCCCGCGGCGGTCGAAGGCGACCTGTTCAACGTGGAAGTGCCGGCGGATTACCAGCACCTCGAAGCGTCGCTCCGCATGGAGTTGCCTGCGCGCGAGGCGAAGAGTCTGGCGTCGGTGAAGGGCCGCATCATGGCGCTCGTGCCGGGGCGCGTGGCGGAGCTGAAATTCAAAGACCTGGCCACGGCGGCGGACGTTTCGCAGGACGCCGGCGGCGTGACGGTGACGCTCAATCGCGTGGCGCGGAACCAATCGCTGTGGGAGTTCCGCATGCGCATTCGCGTCGCGTCGGTCGACGCCGACTCGGACGCCGGAGCGTCGCGCGGCTGGGTGTTTCAGAACGTCACCTATTTGGAGGACGCCAAGGGCGAGCGCGTCGACCACGCGGGATTCGAAACGACGATGCAGGACGAGCAGGAGACGGGGATGGCGTACTTCTTCGAGCTGCCCGAGGGCGCCGACATCGGCGACTACACGTGGGTGTACCGCACGCCGGCGGCGATCGTGAATTTGCCTGTCGACTACGAACTACGCGACATTCCGCTGCCGTAATATGGGAAGAATTAACCGCCAAGGACGCCAAGAGGGAAAGAAAAGTTTCTTACCACGACGACACGAAGCCACGACGAGGGGAATGAATTGGATTTTATTTTTCTTTCGTCGTGCCGTCGTGTCGTCGTGGTTAATGCCTCCTCCCCTCCGACCTTGGCGTCCTTGGCGTCCTTGGCGTACTTGGCGGTTCAATTATCCCAGGTCGACGATCTGCTTGCCGCCGGTGTTGATTTCGTCGATCCAGGCCGTGAGGTGGAGCGGGTCGGTGGGGTCGCAGGCCAGTAGGCGTTGGACGACTTCGATGGCTTTATCGCGCATGCCGAGTTCGTTGAGCGTCCACGCGAGGCCGCGGCCGGCGTCGAAGAACGGGCGGTTCGCCGGGTGCAGCGGCGAGAGGGGCGTCGGATTGTTCGCGCGAGTGAGGGCCTTGTCGCCCAGTTGGTAGGCGTAGCCAAAGTGGCCGCGGGCGAGCGAGTGGTCCTGCTGGTGCTCGACGGCCAGCTTGCCGAGCAGGTAGTGGGCCTCGAGCATGTCGCGGCAAACCTCGAGCAGCCACCGCAACTCATCGGCGGCAACGTCGCCTTCGCCGGCGGCGATCATGGCGCGGACCTCGTCCATGTCTTCGGCGCAATCGCGCACGCCGCGCGGATGGACCAGAATCCATGTCTGGCCATTGGGCGCGCGCTGCACGCTTAGGCTCGTAGTCGGTTGGTTGGGATGCTTGGGCATTGACCTTAGCGATAGTTCGGAGAGTTGAACCGCCAAGGACGCCAAGGTCGGAAAGAGGGGAGATTAACCACGACGACACGACGGCACGACGAAAGAAAAAATAAAACTCAATTCTTTCCCCTCGTCGTGTCTTCGTGTCGTCGTGGTAAGAACCTTTTCTTTCCCCCCTTGGCGTACTTGGCGTTCTTGGCGGTTCACTCCTATCCGAGCTCTTTACCGAGCGAATAGATTTCGTCGGCGTCGAGCGTGAGGTTGTTGGCGGTGAACAGGCGCTGGATCGCGGCTTTGTGGATTTTCATTTTCATGCCGCCGACGCCGAGGGCGCCGTAGCAGGCGACGTGGCCTTGTTGCGTGGCCTTGGCGGTTGGCTGCACATCGGCGATTCCCGCGGGGGGGACGGCGTTGAGGTCGATGGCGACCTGCAGCGCCGCGGCCTGAGCCAGCGCGCCGGCGGGGAGGAGCGTGACGCCCGGGGCGCCGCAGGCGATGACGATCTGCGCGCCGTCGATGGCCGCGATCGCCGCCTGGGGCGAGTCGGTGAGGCAGGGCGTGAGATCGGCATTTGCGACGGCGCGGCTGACGCGGTCACACGTCGCCTCGCCATGAACCCGCTTGCGCGAGCCGACGCGCACGCGGGCGCCCTCGCTGGCAAGCATGCGTACAACGCGACGGCCCACGGCGCCCGTGCCGGCGAGCACCGTGGCGATGGCGCCACGAAGCGGCGCGTGGCGGCGGGCTGCCAGCACCGCGGCGGCGGCGGTCGTGTTAGCGCCGTTCGAGTCAAGCATCACCGACACTCGCGTGGCGCCGAAGAACGTCTCGGTCACGGCCTTGAGCAGCGCTTCGCCGGCGGTGATGTCCGAACCGCCGATGAAGATCGCCGTGTTCTTGAGCTGTTCGGGCCCGCGCGTGAACATCGTGCCGTAGACGAGATTGCGCACATCGGCGGGCTTCACCGCCGCGTGGCTAAGGAGCTGCTCGACGCCCGAATCGAGCGCGACGATGGCGTCGAAGACGCTCGCCTGCGCATCGGAGTCGAGCGTGAGTAGGATTTTTTGCATGGGCGGCCGCGCCAGAGCCATTCGACGCAATGAGTCTTTAGGCCTGAAGGGCCGAAGCTATGATAGCCCAGGGCGCAGCCCTGGGTCATTCGTTGCGGTAAAAAAA
>JANOIK010000941.1:0-6839 GCA_031407585.1 Planctomycetota bacterium
ACTGCATCTCGCTTGAACGCTTCGTCATACGAACGCCGCCGCCGGCGACCATCCTCGTGCTCGTTCGCTTCCATCTCTCGGACCTCCTTCAGGGACCATTATCCGGCCCCCGCCGCTGTCCGAAAGTCGTGAGCTATCGCAAGGAGTATTGAATGCGGCAATGGGCTAAAGCGATGCAAATTGAATGGAAGCCGTTTCCAACTGGAGGAGTGACGTTTGTATTTGTGGGAGGACCGCGTGACGGTCAGTCGGTTCGGGCGACGGTTCCGCCCACCGATAGAAAAATGGACCACGCTCACGGCCTCTGGAGCACAACAGAGGGCGGTAAGATTGGATGCAGTTTCTTCCAATGGTCTCCCACTTATTGGGACGACGTGCGTCAGATCTACAAGTACGAAGTGGTGAGCAAAATTGAGCGGCTTACCGGCGTCGTCGTTGAATGCCTTTACCGCGGAGTGCAGTCCCCAAGGCTGTTTGGGCCGTTTGTAGAATTGACTGCGACAGAAAGAAGAGCGGTGGCGACAATTCACGGGTCGGGAAGTGTAACGGCTATCCCAATCAGCTCAAGAAAGCTCTGAAACTGTGCCCGCGGCAACGATCCGGGATTCTGTGTCCCAGGCAGGCGCCCAAACGCCTTCTCGAAGTGCTCGCGCATCACGACCGGCGCGGACCACGAAAGGTCCCTGAACAATGGACGGCAGATCAAAAACGTCCCGAAGTTCCGGGCGCGAACGGCATACTGCCCGTCCCAGCGCCGCGCCAACTTGGCGTCGTCTAGAGTCTTCGCGTCGACGTGGGTGCGATTGCTCTGGTCGACCGGCGTGGCCAGGTTGCCAGGCGCCATGCAGTTGTTGGGCAGCCGTTCCCCCCGACTGCGATACCACGCGGCCGCCGCCTCATGAGACGGCTCGATGTGGACGACCTGCAGCACGGCCGGCAGCCGCCGATGGGGGACGCCAGACTGATACTTCCGCGGCTTGGTCAGGTAGGCGACGACATCTCCAATTCGCAGACGGGGTGCAAACTTCCCGGCTCGACACAGGCATGAGATCGAGGGGTGCGGCTGTTCCAAGTCGGGCTCGCGCCTGATCGAGCCATCAACAAACGGAGGAATTCCGTATTTCTCGTGTGCCTCCCGGCCCGCAGGATTGATGACCAGCGGAGCGAACGTATTGAGGTAGTACGCCGCCATGGAGCATCTCATCGAGACTCGCTGCCGAGCACAAAGTCCCGCCATTTTACCACACATGCTTGGACCATTTGCTATTAGCCAGCCCCCCAACAACTCGTGGAAGCGGACGATTCACCAATTGGCTTGCGACCAGGGCAGAAAAACGGCAAGAAGCCTCTTCAGCGGGATTGTGCCTCCGCGCCGTCGAGGCGAATTGCGCATCGTGTCGGCCAGCATCGTTCTCTGCGGTGCCCTAGCGCATCCTGCCGCGAGCCAAATACGCCACGAGCTTTCTGTGCTCATGGGAAACGCGGCCGCCCACGCGCGTCGCCATGCCTTCCCCGCGACGCGTGGCGTCCCTCAGACGCCCAAGAGGCCGGCGGCCTCGCGCTCGCTGCACGCGAGCCGTTTGACTTGGAGCGGCTCGGTGGCAGCAGCCAGCATGGCCAATGCCTCCGCCACGACTGCCTGCCCTCTGGTCGCAACTCTTTCGGGGAAATCCCGATTCGCATTTTGGGCATCTCCCTCGGCGAGCCCCCACGCGGCCCGCAGACGCATCGCTCTGGCGGACGTGTTCTGACTAGGGTAGCGGCGTTGGAAGTGGTAACCGACAGGGCAGGGGGCTCGATTCTCGACCTCGGGGCGCCACGGACGTCGCGGGGGCTCCGAGGCATGAATCGGACGCCAGATCCCGCTGTACAGGAGTAGGTGTAAATGAAAGGCGGAAAATTCCGTCTTGCGAAACCGACCTACAACTCCAATTCCGCTATTAGTCGAGAAATAACGCAATTGAACACTACGGATTGCAATGCCCCCGAATTGAGGTAGGATGCGGCTAAACCTCGTGAAAAACGCCGGAAACAGGATCGGCCGGGTCATTTTTACACGGTAGATGTCGGGGGTTCGAGCCCCTCATCGCCCACTCGGCAGACACGGAGGCGTCAATGCTCAGTAGTCTGAGCAAGACCGTCGAATTCCGTGATGCCCAGAGACAATGCCAGTTCGGCGAGCATGGCGCCGTCCAACGTCCGATGGGGCCTCGACGAGATTGTTGCGACCGCGGCGCCGCCTGTGGGGAGGGTGTTCACCGGCCGATCCGCCGGCTGGGGCGAAGCACCGCTTCGATGACTCGCCGCCGGGATTCCCGCAGGCGCGACGAAGTCGGCGGCGTTTGGCAGGAGTTGAGTCAGTTCCGACGCCATGGTTGTCGCGGCGGCCAGTGGCGGCGTCAAAGTTTGCTGCGCGTACATCGCTGCGGCGCTCAGTTGAGTCACGTGAGTCGACAGCGTCGACGCCGGCGCGACCGGCGTCGTCAGACGCAGCCTGACCGTCGCGATCCGCTCCACCCCCAGTCGCGTGACGATAACCTCGTCGGTCGCGTCGGCCACCGCCTCGGGAGCGCTCAGATAGAACACAGACGACGCGTCGCTGAAAAACGCGCGGAAGTCCGCGAGCGTGCCTGCGAGCGCCATCGCCGAGGTCGACGATCCGATGGCCCCGACGCCTTCCCTCGCGGCGAAGAGGGTTCCGCCGTTCTGCACGCTTAAGAGGAGCGTCTCGCTCTGACCGTCCGCTCCGAAGCGGCGCCAATCGATGAACGACAGGTCCACCGGCGAGGGCACGCCTATCTGCGCCGCCCCGTCGGCGACGTCGATGATCGGCTCGGGGAGCGCCCCATCGCTCGCGAACTCCTCGTCGGACGACCCCCGGGGCTCTTCTTCGGCGTCGGGCAGGAGCGACGCGAAGATTTCCCCCGAGGCATCGCAAAGGCGGCGGCTCTCCAAGCCTTCAAACGAAAGTCGCCGCCCCATCCGCATGTCTCGTTGCGGAGGCCGCTCATCGCGACGACGCCCTGCGGGCTTTCGAGCGAACCAACTCATGGGTCTTCGCCTCAGAATGCCGCGGCCGGAAAACCAGTCGTCGGCCGCGAACCAACCACCGACAACTCTACGTCATGCCAGGGCGCCGCGAGCCCGAGTTTTGCGGGCGAAAGGGCCGTTTTCGCTCGAGCGGGACGCGGTTTGCATGGCCTTCGAATTGCGGTACGATGCGGCGCACGCTCGGTCTCCTTGCCCCTCGTCTTGCCCCCACTCGCATGGACAACGAAGCTTCTTACTACTGCGACCACTGTGGCGAAGAAATCGTCGTGCCCGTCGACCTGTCCGCCGGCCGCGAGCAGACGTACGTCGAAGACTGCCCCGTGTGCTGTCATCCGCACGTGATCCACGTTCACATCGACGAAGACGGCGAGCATTGGCTTACCGGCGACGCCGAGTAAGCCGACTTCTTTGAACTCGAATCGCGTCGCTTTGAGAAGAACTCGATTACGATTACGAGTAAGATTACGATTACGATCGGAATGGCATTGGTCCTAATCGTAATCGTACTCGTTATCCTAATCGCCTCTCCCCCTCCTCCCCATGAAACAGCGACTCACCCCCCCGCCGCAGGCCGACGTCAAGCTCGCGGACTACGACGCGAGGCACGTGTTCGACGGCATCGACAAGGCCGAAGCCGAGAAGCAAACGCAAGCGAACGCCGCCGCGATCGGCGAGCTCGCCTACCGCCTCTACGCCGAGGACCGCCGCGCCGTGCTGCTGGTGCTGCAGGGCATGGATACGTCGGGCAAAGACGGCACGATCCGCGGCGTGCTGGCCGACGTCAACCCGCTCTCGTGCTCGATCACCGCGTTCAAGGCGCCCACCAGCGAAGAGCTCTCGCACGACTTCCTCTGGCGATGCCACAAGGCCGAGCCTCGCCGCGGCCAGCTCGGCGTGTTCAACCGCTCGCACTACGAGGATGTGCTCATCGTCCGCGTCCACAACCTCGTGCCCGAGGCCGAGTGGCGCACGCGCTACGAGCGCATCAACGACTTCGAGCGCATCCTGGAAGCCGGGCACGTCACACTCGTGAAATGCTACCTGCACATCAGCAAGGACGAGCAAAGGGAGAGGCTGCAAGCGCGGCTCGACGATCCCGCGAAGAACTGGAAGTTCAACGCCGGCGACCTCGCCGAGCGGAAGCTGTGGGACGACTATCAGCGCGCGGCCGAGGAGATGCTCACGCGCTGCAACACGAAGCACGCCCCGTGGCACATCGTTCCCGCCGACCGCAAGTGGCATCGCAACTTAGTGGTGAGCCGTCTGCTGCGCGAAGCGCTCGAAAAGCTCGACCCGAAGTTCCCGCCGCCAGAGCCGGGCCTCGACAAGATCGTTGTCGAGTAGATCCCCCTCCCTAGAAGGGAGGGGCTAGGGGAGGGATTCCCGACCCTCCCCCCGTCACGGACACGCGCCGAATTTATTCAGGAACCCTCCGGTTCCCTCCCCCTGGAGGGGAGGGCTAGGGAGGGGGGAAGAAGCGGGTACACGCACACCATGCGCTACGACGACCCCGACGAAGACCCCGAAGACTGGGCCGACTCAGATTCCGACGAATCCGAAACTATCGCCTGCCCCAACTGCGGCCGCCAGGTCTACGAAGACGCCGCCTACTGCCCGCACTGCGACCACGACTTCGCCGATCTAGAAGCGAACCCGCCGCGCAAGCCGCTCTGGATCATCATCGGCGCCCTGGCGTGCATGTACGCCTTCTACCGCTGGATTATGCTGCGGTAGGCGCGTGTGCCATGCCCTCGTCGGCGTGGGCATGTGAAGCACCCCGGACATGTCGACGAAGACGACGACATGCCACCCAAGACACCAGCGCATGAAAACGCCCGCGTGAGCAAGCCACCCACGCGGGCGTGAACGGTCATTAAATAACTACCGCATGCGCCGCCGCACCGCTCCCAATCCCATCACCGCGCAAACCCCAACCAGCGTCGCGGTCGCCGGCTCGGGAATCGCCAGCATCGAGAAGCTCGCCGTCGGCGTCGAGAACTCCATGTACAGCGGAAATGCGTTGCCGTTGGCCGCATCGACGGGCGGGTTGATCCCCGTCACGGTGAAGCTCGACACGCCGCCGCCCGAGAACACGTGCTGGCCATTCTCCGCAATGCCGCTCACCACGCCTTGGGTGCTGGTCACGGTAAAATTGTTGCCCAGCCCGATCGGAAAACCGACCTTCGTAAAAGCGGCGCCCGGTAGCGACGCGTTCGCGTCGATGTTGTAAATGAATCCCGTGGCGAACGGCGGATCCATGAACTGGCCCGACGCGACGTTGAAGAACCGGAAGAAGCCGCCTCCACCCGAGTTCGGCAGCACCGGATTTCCCTGCGTTGTCCCAAACGTGCCGTAAATCAAATCGCCCGGCGTCAGCGACTGGCTCACCGGCGCGTAGTTGATCGACAGGTCGGCGCGCAATGCCGGCTCGAGGATCGACGGCGCCAGGATGTTCCCCAGCGAAGAACCGGTCCCCAGAAAATTCCCACCCGACCACGTCACGTGAATCAGGTTCGGCGTCGCGCTCAGCACCGTCACCGGCGGCGAGAGCACGGGCAGCGCGAGATTGCCGGAAAGCAAATTGCCGGCGGCCGATGCAATCGACAGCTGCTGCACGGCGGGATTCGGCAGCGGGGCGTTCTCAAGGAACACGTTTCCCGAAGAGCTGTCGTAGATCAGCGACAAGATGCCGTCGAAGTTTTGGCCCGGCGGCGGGAACTGCGCATGCGACCGCGTCGCGCAACCCAACACAACGGCGCCCAAGATGAGGGCGCGGAACAGAGATCTCATGAGCGGACTCCTGGTGAAGAATAGAGCTGATTGAAATCCCCCTCCCTTGCAGGGAGAGGCTAGGGGAGGGTCGACCGACGCCAACTATGCTGCAGACTCTGCGGCGGAAACAACCGTCGTGAATCCCTCCCCTGTCCCCTCCCTTCGAGGGAGGGGGAACCTGACCGTCGGCACATTGACCCCGCAAATGCCTATCCGCTCAGAGTGACCTCGGGGGGCCCAAAACACAAGCGTTTGGCAGCCCCGACTCGCAAAATCGGCACAAAAGGACCTCGAATTGCCCGCTGGCGCCACGGGTGTTCCAGGCCGCCGGACGCCGCTCCGCTGCGGCCTAGATTTGAGCCGCGGACCCCCGTTTCTCCGCGCCAAATCCTCCCGCCCTAACTCACGCCGCACGTGAATTTCTCCGGAGTCGAACTCGCCATGTTCTCGCGCCGCTCGTTGTTTGCCGTCGCCTGTCTCACGCTCGCGCTCAACACGACCCCCGCCGTCGCCACGTTCACGCCCATCGCCGGCTTCAGCCAGCAGATCTTCCCGTCCTACATCATCGCCACCGCGCCCATGCATGCCGGCGACGAGAAAACCGACGACCACCGCCTGGGCGACGCCCGCGGCCTGCTCGGCGTCGAGCTCGTAGCCCCCGCCGACGGCGCCCGCGTCACCGTCACCGTCGAGTGCGAAGACTGCCTCGAGCCCAGCGTCTTCACCGGCACGCTGCCCAAGCAGGGCGAAACCTACCGCGTGTACCCCAAGATCAAATACAAGTACGGCTGGCTCGCCCACTGCACGCAAGCCGCCCCGGTCAGCATGTCGTTCCGCGTCAAGGTCGGCGACGCCGCCGAAGAGGAAGACACGGTCGCCTGCACCGTGCGCGCAGTCAACGACTGTCCCTTCGCCATTTACGAGGGCGAGAACGTCACCGACGTCAGCTACACCTTCGCGGCCTACGTCAATGAACAACACCCGTTCGTCGACAAGCTGCTCCGCGAAGCGCTCGA
>JANOIK010000946.1:0-2239 GCA_031407585.1 Planctomycetota bacterium
GAGCAAGCTGCCGAGAGCGCCTGCCGCGGTGCTATATCCCGCAAAGCCCGCCGAAAAGATTCGCGCGCCCTGCCCGCCGGTGTTGGCCGCGATGTAGGTGCCGACCGTGACGCCCCAAATGCCAAGCGGCCAATATTGCAAAAACATCATCGCCGAAATGCGGACCATCATCGCTCGTGAAGAGCGCTGTGATAGACCCGTCTGTTCGGCACGCCGCATGGACATGGCAATGGCTCGTGTGTGCCGCCACATCGTACGAGCCGCGCATGCAAGCCGCAAACGCGAGTCAGTAGCGGGTCGCAAGCGTACTCAGCGCTGCGCAGATTCTCCCGCGATCTTGGAAATGGTCGCCGAGGACTTCACCGGCGTGAAGCGAATCGCCTGGCCGCCGCCCGCAGCAAGCGCGAGCGACAGGGTCGTCTCGGAATCAACCACGCGCTGCTCGATCACATACTTTGTTGGCTCGGTTTGCCAATCGGCATCGTCGGCGTCGCGATAGATCTGCGATAGCTCACGACTTTCGGACAGCGGCGGGGGCCGGATAATGGTCCCTGAAGGAGGTCCGAGCGATGGAGTCGATCGAGCAGGAGTCTGGCCGTCGTCGACGGCGTTCGTATGACGAAGCGTTCAAGCGGGACGCGGTGCGGTTGGTCTGCGAGGAGAAGTACTCGTTCAAGGCGGCTGCGGCGGCGGTGAACGTGTGCGAGCAGAGCTTGCGGGCCTGGCACGCCAAGTTCGTTCCGGCCCCGGAGCCATGCGGGGCGTCGGCCACGTTGGACGAACTCCGCGAGGAGAACGTGCGGCTCCGCAAACAGCTCCGCCGCGCCGAGCTCGAGCGTGAAATCTTAAAAAAAGCAACGGCGTATTTCGCGAAGGAGTCGCTGTGAAATACGCCTGGATCACGCGGCATCGCGACTCGTATCCGATCGCTCTCATGTGCGCGGCGCTGGACGTCTCCCCGTCGGGGTACTACGCCTCCGTCGACCGAGCGGCCAGTCCGCGGGCCGTTCGTCGTCAGCGGATCGAGGCGGCCGTGCGGCAGGCGCACGCGGCGTCGCACGGAGTGTACGGCAGTTACAAGATCGCCCAGGAACTGGCCAAGAACGACGATCTGGAAACGGCCTGCCGTAACACGGTGGCCCGCGCGATGCGGGAACTGGGCCTGACAAGCCGCGTCTCGAAGGCCTTTACGCCGACGACCACCAAGAGCGATCCGACCAAGCTGGCGGCTCCCAACACGCTTGATCGCGACTTCACGGCAACGGCGCCGAACCAGAAGTGGGTCACGGATATCACGTACCTGCCGACGCTCGCGGGATGGGTCTACGTGGCCGTGGTGCTCGACCTGTTCAGCCGCAAGATCGTCGGCTGGTCGATCAGCGACTCGTTGGCGACGCCGCTGGTGGCCGCGGCGCTGCGGCGGGCGATCGAATCGCGACGGCCGGTCGGCAAGGAGCTCTTGCATCACAGCGATCGCGGCTGCCAGTACACGAGCGATGCGTACCAGCAAACCTTGAGGGCGCTCGGCATCGAGTGCTCGATGAGTCGCACCGGCGAGTGCTACGACAACGCCGTCGCCGAGCGGTTCTTCTGGTCGCTCAAGCACGAGTGGACCAAGCACGAGACGTTCGCCGACCTACAAGCCGCCCGGTTGAGCGTGTTCAAGTACGTCGAAACATTTTACAATCCCGTGCGTCTTCACCAGACGCTCGGCTACAAGAGTCCCGATCAGTTCGAAGCCGAGTACGCCCCGGTCCTAGCGGCGTAAGTTAAAGCCCCGCCGCTGTCCGAAAGTCGTGGGCTATCGCACTGCCGATCACGACGCCGTTCTCGCCTCGCAGTGCAAGCGGACAGCTCGATTGTCAGGTAAGGTGGGTTGCCGACCGCGCCGAAGGTGAATCATTGCGGCATCTTACCAGCCAGGAAAAAATAGACGCCATCAACTTTACGACGCGGCGTGAGCCAACAACCATGCCTCGGTCGACTTCAGTTCGAATCGCAGTCCAAGCTCGCGTTCTTCAAATGACTCGGTCGCGATCCATACACAGGCAATGGGCCATTTGACCAAGCCGCGGCCGCACATCGAATCGCTGAGGCATCAGCATTCAGTCGGCGACACCACCCGGCGCGCCTCAACGAGACTCTCAAACCGTGAAATTGGCCGATGTCACGCTCCTCGCTCAAATAGATCGGCGACGCATCAAAAAGACCGCTCCGCCGATTACGAGCGTCCACGTCG
>JANOIK010000955.1:0-16440 GCA_031407585.1 Planctomycetota bacterium
GACCGCTTCGCGGCGGAACTCCTCCGGATAGCTACGGCGACTTCTGGCTGGTACGACAGGCTTCTTGCGAGGCATGGGACTGTCCTCCTCCACCCCTTGAACTTAAAGAGTTGGACTGTCCACTAAAAGCCGAGCACCTCACGGCGCCGAGCGCGAATGGTCGTGGTGATATGACCGTGTGAACGCCAGAGGCGCAGCGGGTACCCCCGGAGACGCGGACGAGTTCCGCCGCTGGCTCGCGGCGCCGAAAGGACCAAGCGACGACGCCACGAAGGGTCTCGGAGAAAACACCGTGCGGCGTCGGTGCGGAATTGCGCGGCAGTTCTTCCGGGCGGCGGTTCGCAAGCGGCTCATCCCCGAGAATCCCTTCGCCGAGATGGAGGGGGTTTCGGTACGCGCGAATCGGGCCCGCGACTTCTTCCTGACGCGCCAGGACGCCGCTAGAGTGCTCGACGCCTGTCCTGACGCCGAGTGGCGGTTGATCTTCGCGCTGAGCCGCTACGGCGGCCTACGCTGCCCGAGCGAGACGCTGGCGTTACGGTGGAGCGACATCGACTGGGCGAACAACCGGTTCACGGTCACGAGCCGCAAGACGGAGCACCATGAAGGCCACGGAAGCCGCGTTGTCCCGCTGTTCCCCGAGTTGCGGCCTTACTTCGAGGATGCGTTCGACCCCGAGGCCGTCTACGTCATCACCCGTTATCAGGACGGCAATTCCAATCTGCGGACGCAACTCAACCGGATCATCAAGCGTGCCGGGCTGACGCCGTGGGAGAAGCTGTTCCAAAATCTGCGGGCGAGCCGGGCAACGGAGCTAGCGGCGCAGTTTCCCTCGCATGTCGCGGCTGAGTGGCTCGGCCACTCCACGATGGTGGCGCAAAAGCACTACTGGCGAACCACCGAGGACGATTTCGAGAAGGCGGCCGGGGGCTCTCCCGAGGCGCTGCATAAAGCGGTGCAGCAACCGGCCGCAAGAGGATGTAACGAGGATCGCAACGTCGCAGCATTCGCTGGGATTTGCGATAGCCCCGGTGTTTTTGGGGGCAATCAGTTGGCCCGTAAGGACTCGAACCTTAAATGACAGAGTCAGAATCTGTAGTGTTACCAATTACACCACGGGCCAAGAGCAGATAGCGGACTGCCTGAGTAGGACGCCCGCTCGATTGCGAAGGTTCTCAACGGTAGGCAGATTGGCGGCGCTCGTCAAGGCCCGTACGAAGCGACGTCCGCTCGCAAGTCGTTGGGCTGAGCGCGTTTAGCGGCCTGCGGCTGGATCGTTGACGGCGCCCCGCAAGCCGCCCTAGAATCGGCCGAAGCCCTCGCTCGTTCTCTTAGAAAGCACCCGTTCCATGGCCACGCTTACCGTTCGCCAAGGCGCCGAGATCGGCAAAGTCTACGAGCTAGGCGACGGCGAGTCGGTCATCGGCCGCAGCCCCGAGTGCTCGATCGTGCTCGACGTGGCCGCCGTGAGCCGCCGGCACGCCATCATCAACCTGGTCGACGACCAGTACTGGGTGCAGGACACCGGCAGCCGCAACGGGACGATCATCAACGGCCAGAAGGTGGTCGGCCAGGCCCAGCTTCGCGACGGCGACCGCATTCTCATCTGCGACGTGGAGTTCGAGTATCGGCACCTGCCGCCGACTGGCATCATGGGGTCGCCGACCACTTCGTCGCTGCTGACTCCGCTGCCGGAACCCGAGGAGGCCGAAGAGGAAGCCTCGAGCATCATGGCGACGCTCGACGTGAGCGGCGGCTCGCGAAGCGCCTGGCAGGCATCCGCCAAGCCTGAGGTGCAGCTTCAGGCAATGGTCGAGATTTCGCAGAACCTGGCGAGTGCGCTGACCGCCAAGGACATTCTGCCGAAGGTGCTTGATAGCCTGTTCAAGATTTTCATCCAGGCGGACCGCGGCTTCGTGGTCATGCGACCGAAGCCCGGCGCCCCGCTCGTGCCCGTGGCGACCAAGGCCCGCCGCGGCGACGACGACCAGGGCATGCGCGTGAGCCGCACGATCGTGCAGCGTGCGATCGACGAGAAGAAAGCGATCCTCTCAGCCGATGCTTCGAGCGACGCCCGTTTCAACATGGCGCAGAGCATCGCCGACTTCCACATTCGCTCGCTGATCTGCGCCCCGATGATCGACTCGAACGGCGAGGCGTTCGGCGTGATCCAGGTCGACACGCGCGACCAGCGGAGCCGCTTTACCGATTTCGACCTGGCAGTGCTCGCCGGCGTGGCAAGCCAGGCGGCGATCGCGCTGGACAACGCCACGCTGCACGAACAAGCCGTGCGGCAGCGGGCCATGCAGCGCGATCTGGAAGTTGCTCGCGAGATGCAAACGGCGCTCTTGCCCTCGGCGGCGCCGAGCGTGCCGGGGTTCCACTTCTTCCAGCATTACCAGGCCGCGTACGAAGTGGGCGGCGACTACTACGATTATGTGCTGTTGCCGGACGACCGCTTCGCCGCCGTGGTGGGCGACGTGGCGGGCAAAGGCGTGTCGGCCGCCATTCTCATGGCGAAGCTGTCGAGCGATGTGCGATTCTGGCTCGCCCGCGAGCCGGACCCGGCCGTCGCGCTGGGCAAGATCAACGCGGCGTTCTCTCGCCACGGGTGGGACGATCGGTTCGTGACGATGGTCGTCGCGGTGGTCGACCCCCAGGCGTGCGAACTGACGCTGGTGAACGCGGGCCACATGCCGCCGATCCTGCGTTCCGGCGACGGCACCGTGCAGGAAATCGGCGGCGCCGAGGCGGGCCTGCCGCTGGGCGTGATGGACGACTTCCAATACGAGGCCTACAAGCGCGAATTCCTCGCGGGGGACTTCATCACGATCTTCACCGACGGCTTCAGCGAGGCGATGAACTCGAAACGCGAGCTGTTCGGGCTCGAGCGGCTGATCGAACTCTGCAGCGACAAGAGCGTGAAGGCCGACTGCCTGGGGCCGTGCATTCTCGACAAGGTGCACCAGTTCGCGGGCGACTTCCCGCAGAGCGACGACATGTGCCTGGTGTGCTTCGGAAGGGCGTGAGTTTCGTGCCGGACTTTTTCCCGGAATCGCCGCTGCTCGAGGACTATCTCCGGCCGACGGCGATCATCGACGCCGACCATCCGGCCGTTCGAGCTGTCGCTCATCAGGTCGCTTCATCGTCTGCGAACGATGTAGAGCGGGCGCGGCGGCTCTTTGAGTTCGTTCGCGATGAGATCCACCACACCGGCGACCTGGGCGGCGGCTCCGTTACGTGCCGCGCCAGCGATGTGCTCGCCGAGCGGACCGGACTGTGCTACGCAAAGAGCCACCTCTTGGCTGCGATGCTGCGCGCCGTGGGCATCTCGGCGGGATTCTGTTATCAGCGCTTTGCCACGGACGCGCCGGGTTCGGGCTTCGTCCTCCACGGCTTCAATGGAGTGTATCTCAGCAGCCTGGGCGTCTGGCTCCGCGTCGATCCGCGCGGCAACAAACCCGGCGTCGATGCGCAGTTTGACCTCAAGAACGAGCGTCTCGCCTTTACCGTCGACGCGGCCCGCGGGGAACTGACTTATCCCACGATCCACGTGCACCCGGTAGCCTGCGTTATCGAGACGCTGACATCCGGCAAAGCATGGGGCGAGGTCTGGGCGAACTTGCCAGGCGACCTTCCGGCGCCGATTAGCCGGCCGGAATGATCTCGATGCCGTTGATCTCCGGGTTTTCAACCTGCGGCGTAAACGTGATGGTCAGCTTGCCGTCGGTGACTTCGACGTCGACGGTTTCGACGTACGCCGTCTGAAACCCGCCGGCCTTTTCCCAGAGGTCGAAGTCCTTGAACTCCTGGCCGTTGACCGCGAACGTGAACACGCGCTGGGCGACGCCCGTGATGCCCTCGTACGTTTCGGCGAAGTGCAGCTTGACCTGGTATTTGCCGTTCGGCACGTCGCGCGAGTACGACGTCATGCTGTATTGCTCGCTGCGATAGAGCTCGTCGTTCTCGGTGTTTTCGATCTCGAGGCCGGTCCGGCTGATCGTTTGCCCGCCTTCGAAGCCCTCCTCCGCGAGCCAGACGTTGCCGTCCGGGTCAGTCAGCGGTTCCGAAGACCCGGCGCGGATGCGGACGACCCCCGAGTCCGCCGCGGCGTAGCGGTGGCCCTTCACCAGCATCGGCAGCGAGTACACGGAGGTGCGGGCGGTGACGTAGAGCGTCTTGCCGTCGGCGCCGCCAAACGTGCAATTCGAGGGCTGCTCGGGCAGCTCGATGACGCCGAGCGCTTCGCCTTCGGAGCTGAAGACCTGCACGCCCAAGCCGGTGGTGAGATACAGGTTGCCCAGCTCGTCGATCGTGGCGCCGTCGCAGCCGCCGCGGTCGCCGCCATCGGCGTTCTTCACCTTGCAGAACGCAGTCTCGGCGCCGACTTTGCCGGGCGATTCGACGGGGAAGGCCTTCATCTCCGACGACTGCGACGGGAACACATAGAGCGTTTTCTCGTCGATCGACAGCAGGATGCCGTTTGGCCCGGGCAGGTTCTCAACGACGCGCGACACGGCGCCATCGGCAGCCCGGTAATACACGCCCATTCCGCCTTGGGGCAGCGGCTGCGGCGCGCCGAACGGCGGGTCGGTGAAGTACACCCCGCCCGCGGCGTCGATCACCAGATCGTTGGGGGCGTTGAACCGTTTGCCCTCGTACTCGGCGGCGAGCACGCGCTTCTCCTTCGTTTCCACGTTCCACGCGACGAGCTGGCCGCCCATGTCGCAGGCATAGAGCTCCCCGTCGCGATTGAACATCAGCCCGTTGGCGGGGCCCGACTCTTCGACGAAGACGCTCACCTCACCCTTCGCGTCGACCTTGTGAACTTTCGCGTTGGGAATGTCCGTGAAGTACAGGGTGTCCTTGCCGTCCCACGCGGGGCCTTCGGTGAAGCCGAAGCCGGTCGCGACCTTAACGGCCTCGCCCGAGGGGCCAATGTCCGGGATCGGATCGGCGGCCGAAGCCAGGCGACCAACGCCCGCGGCGAGAAAGAAGAGTGCCGTTACCGCCGTCCACCGAGAGACCGTGATCCCTGAAGTCGTGCGCATGTCGCTGCCTCGCGTGCGTGAAGAATTGCGAAAAGCCGATCGCTACAGCGCATGAATGTAGCGGGGCAAAATCGCAAACGCAAAACGGCAGACGCAATTGCGATATGAAATCGCATGTTTTGCGACATTCAGGCCGAGAGTGCCGCGGCCGCGTGCAGCCGAGCAAGGCTCACCAGGTGACCTGTAGGCAGTTCACGACGCGCTCGACCCCGTCGAGCCGGCGGATCACTTCCTGGGCCATCTGCTTGTGAAAGAACGTCCGCACGGCCCCTTCCAATCGCACGACGCCTTCTTCGGCCTCGACCCGCACGGCGCCGCTCGACATGTACGGCGTGAGAGCCCCGTGAACCTGGTCGAGAAGCGCGGAGGTCGGCGCAGCGAGAGTGGCTTCCATGTGCGAGTCCTTGCGACGAAAGGCGTGCGGGTTTGCTTCAGGAGGGGACGCGGCGGCTCGCACCTCGGAGGAGTGCTAGCAGACGCGGTCTGAAGAAATATCGGCCACGATGCCTGCCAAGGTTTGGCGGCTTCTCTGCGTTAAGCCTGGAAATCTCCGGAAGCTTTGCCGGATGTGCCGTGCGTAGCGTTTAGATGCTAGAAGAGTGGGCGATGGGCAGTGGGCGGTCGGCAGTAGGAACGGGTGTGGCGGGCATTTCACTGCCGACTGCCCACTGCTCACCCTCCCAACCAGCTCGGCAGCTCGCCGGCCTTGGGAAGGTTGATCACCAGGGCCGACGTGATTGCCGGCAGGCTGCGGACCGCTTCCAGGGCCGCCGCCGGGGGGTCGCCATCGAGATTGAGAATCCCCACGGCCTGGCCGCCGGGGGCGTCGCCGGCTCGGCCGACGGCCATCTGCGCGATGTTGACATTGTGCTGGCCGAACGCCGTGCCCACGCTGCCGATGATCCCCGGCACGTCCTTGTGCGTGAACACCAGCATGTAGCCGTCCAGATACGCCTCGAGCTTGTAGCCGTCCAGCGACACGAGCCGCGGCATCGCCTGGCCGAACACCGTGCCGGTCGCCTTACGGGTGGCGCCTTTGTCGTCGGCGAGTTCCACCGTCATCGTGGAGCGGAAGGCGCCCATGTCGATGCGCTCCTCAATCGCGAGTCGGATGCCGCGCTCCTCCAGCAGCAGGCTGGCGTTGACCAGATTGGCCTCGTCCTCGAGCGCACTTTGCAGCAGGCCCGCAGAGAACGCGGAGGTGAGCACCTTCGTGTCCTTCGCCGCGATTTCCCCGCGGTACGTCAACCGTGCAGACTTCAGCCCGCTCGGCACGAGTCCCGCGGCGAGCCGTCCCAGGCGGTACGCAACTTCCAGATACCCGCGGAGCGACTCGAGCATCTTGGCGTCGAGCGAGGCGATGTTCACCGCGTTCTTGATCTGGCCCGTGCTGAGAAAATCAGTGAGCAACTGTACGGCCTCGACGGCGACCTGCGTCTGAGCCTCCTCAGTGCTCGCCCCCAAGTGCGGCGTGCAGAGCACGTTGGGCATGCCGAACATCGGGCTGGTCGTGCAGGGCTCTTCGACGAACACGTCGAGCGCCACGCCGCCAATCTTCCCCGTCTTGAGTCCCTCGACGAGCGCCGCCTCGTTGTAGATGCCGCCACGGGCCGCGTTGATCAGCCGCACGCCCGGCTTGAGCCGGTCGAGCTGCGGCATGTCGATCATGTTCCGCGTCTCGTCGGTCAGCGGCGTGTGCACGGTGAGGTAATCGACCTGCGGCAGCATCTCGTCGACGGTTTCAACCAGCTCGATGCCAAGCTGCTTCGCGCGGTCCTTCGCCATGAACGGGTCGTAGCCCAGTACCTTCATTTCGAGCGCCTGCGCCCGCGACGCGACCGCGAGGCCGATGCGGCCGAGGCCGACGACGCCGAGCGTCTTGCCCGCGACCTGGGCGCCCATGTACTTGCTGCGATCCCAGCGGCCCTCGCGCAGCCCCTGGAACGCCGGCGCCACGTTGCGCGACAGGGCCAGCATGAGCGTGATCGCGTGCTCGGCCGTGCTGAGCGTGTTGCCCGCTGGCGTGTTCATGACCACGACGCCGGCGCGCGTCGCGGCGGCGCGGTCGATGTTATCGGTGCCGACGCCGGCCCGCACGATTGCCCGCAACCGGCGGTTTCCCTCAAGCGACTCGGACGTGATCTTCACGCCGCTGCGGCAGATGGCGCCGTCGAACTGCGCGAGCGCGTCACGCAGTGCGTCGCCCTTGAGTCCCGTGCGGACTTCGTAGGAGATTCCGGGCGCCGCCTCGAGCAGATCGAGACCTTCTTGCGAGAGCGTATCGAGAACGATGACCGAAGGCATGCGTGACAACCTCTGCTCCCCTCTGCTCGATGGAGAGGGGTTGGGGGAGAGGTGATGAAGCGTGTACTAGCTTCGCCCCCCTCCCTAGCCCTCCCCTCGGAGGGGGAGGGGACCGGATGAACTCAAAAACAAACTGTGGCTACTTCTGATTCGCCTTGCGAAACTCCACCATAAAATCCCGCAGCGCTTCGACGCCGGCTTTCGGCATCGCGTTGTAAATCGACGCCCTGATGCCGCCGACCGAGCGGTGGCCTTTGAGGTCGGTGAGATTCCGCTTCTTCGCCTCGCTCACAAACTGCGTCGTTAGCTCTTCGCTCGGCAACCGGAACGTTACGTTCATCTGTGAGCGGCAGTCCTTCTGAGCATGGCCCGCGTAGAAGCCGCCGCTCGCGTCGAGCACGTTGTAGAGCAGGCTGGCCTTCTCGGCGTTTCGTTGCTGCATGGCCTCGAGCCCACCGACGTTGCTGGTGAGCCACTCGGTGATCAACTTCAGCACGTAGATGGCGAACGTCGGCGGCGTGTTCCACATCGAGCCGTTTTCGGCATGCGTCAGGTAGTGCAGGTACCCCGGCATGTTGGCGTCGGCTCGCTTCATGAGGTCCTTCCGGACGATCACGACAGTGACGCCCGCGGGCCCGGCATTCTTCTGAGCGCACGCGTAGATCAGACCGTACTTCGCGACATCAATCGGCCGCGACAGAAAATTGCTCGACACGTCGCACACCAGCGGCGCGTCGCCCGCGTCGGGATCGCCCACGAACTCGACGCCCTGGATCGTTTCGTTCGACGTAAAATGGACAAACGCCGCTTGCGGATCGAGATCGAGGTCGCCGCGTTGGGGCAATCGATCGTAATTCGTTGCGGCGCCGTCCCACGCGACCCGCGTCTTGCCTTCCTTCTTGGCCTCCTTGAGCGCGTCTTTGCCCCACGAGCCCGTGAGGATGTAGTCGCACGACTCGCCGGGCGCCATGAGGTTCATCGGGATCATCGAGAATTGCAGCCGGCTGCCGCCTTGCAGAAACAACACGGCGTAGTCATCGCCAATTCCGAGCAGCTTCCGCAGATTGGCTTCCGCCGCGTCGATGATCGTTTGGAACGTGGGCGAGCGGTGGCTGATTTCGAGAATCGACGCGCCGGCGCCGGGCAGCGACAGCATGTCGCGCTGCACCTCTTCGAGAACCGGAACCGGCAGCACCGCGGGACCGGCGGAAAAATTGTAGACCCGATGACTCATGGCGTTCCTATTGGGGGTGGCATGGCGCCGGAGTCCGCCGACATGGCCATGGGCCGATCGAGGGACTCATGCTCACGAGGACGAGAGCATGCCACACGGCCCGGCATTTTAGCGGCGAAACGCCCTCTTGGCGATGGGCTCAACCCGCCGCAATCGCGGTCCCCGCTCGCCACGCGGCGCCCTCGCGCTCCACCCGATGATAGAGCGTGTCCCGCTCCACAGGTTCGCGGCCCGCCTCCTCGATCAACCGCCGCATTTGCTCCACGCTGAGCATCTGCGGCGTGTCGGCCCCGGCGTCGTGGTAGATCAGCTCGTGCCGCACGGTGCCGTCGATGTCGTCGGCCCCATACGCCAGCGCGATCTGCGCGGTGGGAATCCCCAGCATGATCCAGTACGCCTTCATGTGCGGCACGTTGTCCAGCATCAGCCGGCTCACGGCCATCGTCCGCAGGTCCATGATCGCGTTGGGCTTCTTGATGTGCGACAGCCCGGTGTTGTCGGGGTGGAACGCCAGCGGAATGAACGTCTGGAACCCGCCCGTCTCGTCCTGCAGCTCGCGCAGGCGGATGAGATGGTCGACGCGGTGGTAGGCGTTTTCAATGTGCCCGTAGAGCATCGTGCAGTTCGATCGCAGCCCGAGCTGGTGCGCCGTGCGGTGCGTCTCGAACCACCGGGCCGAGTCGGCCTTGTGCTCGCAGATCTGGTTGCGAACCTCGGGGTGAAAGATCTCGGCCCCGCCGCCCGGGAGGCTGCCGAGCCCCGCCTCGATCATGTCCTGGAGCACCCAGCGGATCGGCCGCTTCGTGAGCCGCGCAAACCAGTCGATCTCCACCGGCGTCCACGCCTTCAAATGCAGCTCGGGAAAATTCTCGTGCAGCACGCTGATGACGCCGCGGTACCACTCGTACTTCGCTTGGTGGTGGAGCCCGCCCACGATGTGCAGCTCGGTGCAGCCGTTCTCCACCGCCTCGCGCCCGCGAGCAATCACTTGCTCGTCGTTCATCCAGTAACCCTTGGCGTCCCGCAGGTCCGCGCGAAACGCACAAAACGTGCAGCGGTAGATGCACACGTTCGTGGGGTTCAGATGCGTGTTGATGTTGTAGTACGCCGCGTTGCCATGCTTCCGCTCGCGGACCAAGTTGGCGAGTTCGCCAACCTCGGCAAGTGGCGCGTCGTCGCGGTAGAGCGTGAGCCCATCGTCGAGCGACAAGCGCTTGCCGGCCTCGACTTTCTCGCGAATCGACTGCAACAATGGTGACGAACGTCTGAGCATTTCTTACTGGGAGTTCTTTCTTTCGGATCTCTCGCAAAGGCGCAAAGGCGCAAAGGGGGAACGCAAAGAAGACAACAATTCCCGTGTCTTGCTTTGCGTCTGCCTTTGCGCCTTTGCGCCTTTGCGAGAGATCTGCTGAATCATGTAAGGCATAGGTCTAAAGTTCCAACCGCAAGCAGGCCCAGGCTGATCACCGCGTTGACGTTGAAAAATGCGGTATTCACCCGGGCTAGGTCGTCCGGACGCACCAGGGCGTGCTCATAAACCAGCAGCAGGGCCACCGCGGCGACGCCGGCCCGCCAGATTCCCCCCAGCGGCGGGAACACCAGCGGCAGCGCGGCCAGCAGCCCTATTGTCGCCAAATGGCACGCCGCCGCCAGCCGTAGGGCCCCCGGCACGCCCAGCCGCACGGGCACGCTGTGCAGATGCGTGCGGCGGTCGTACTCGAAATCCTGGCAAGCGTAGATGATGTCGAACCCCGCCACCCATGCCCAAACGGCGCCGCCGAGCAGCGCCGCCGGCAGCACGTCGCGCGGCGACTGCATGACCGTCTCGCCGCGAATCGCGATCCACGCCGCGACGGGGGACATCCCCAGCGCCGCCCCCAGCCAGAAGTGGGCCAGCGCGGTGAATCGCTTTGCGTAGCTGTAGCCCAGCAGAAACGCGAGCGCCGGCGCCCCTAAGAATAGCGGCAGCCGGTTAGGCAAAAACAGCAGCGTGCTAAGTATGAACGCGGCACAGCACGCGAGCGTGAACAGCGTCACCTGCCCGACGCCGAGCACTCCCGCCGGCAAATGCCGCGACGCCGTCCGCGGGTTCTCGGCGTCCAGCTTCCGATCGACCAACCGATTGAACGCCATCGCCGCGCTGCGTGCAAACACCATGCAGAGCAGGATGCCGACGAGCTCCTGCCAACGCACGACAAACGGCCACAGGTTGACCTCGGGCGCCTCGACGCGAACGCCGCCAACCTGCATATACAAATCGTGAACGAACACGTCCGACTCGCCGCCCGCTTGCATCCGCCACGCCATCATCGCAGCCAAGAGCGCAAACGGCAGCGCGAATACGGTGTGGCTAAACCGAATCAGCGACAGAAAGTGGCGAACCGTAGCCAGCATGCAAGGATGTGCCCGCGAAACACGCGAAACGATGCGAAAAAGCTAACGAGCCAAGGACACGGCACACGCATTTTTTCTTTTTGACTTCTTTCGCGCACTTTCGCGCACTTTCGCGTGTTTCGCGGGCCTTCCGATTTACAAGTTCGCGCCCCAGCGTTTGATCAGCGCGTTGTCGATGCCGAGTTGGTCGCAGATGCGCGCCACGATGAAATCCACCAGGTCGCGCAGCGTGCTCACGCCGTGATACCAGCCCGGGGAGGCCGGCAGCACCACGGCGCCGGCCTCGACGCACTTCCGCAGGTTCTCGATGTGCGGCAGCGACAGCGGTGTCTCCCGCGGCACCAGGATCAGCTTTCGCCGCTCCTTGAGGTGCACCTCGGCCGCGCGCTGGATCACATTCTGCGAGCTCGCGTTGGCCACAGCGCTCAGCGTCGATCCCGAGCACGGCGACACGACCATCCCCGCGGTGAGAAACGAGCCGCTCGCGATCGGCGAGTTGAAGTTGCGGTAATGGTGGTAGTGCAGCTCGCCCACGCGCCCCGCGTCGACGCTCAGCACGTTGCTGTCCGCCGTGCCGATGCCCGCCGAGGCCTGAAGCATGCGAATCTTGCTGTCCGAGGCGTTGCTCACATCCTCGAGCATGAGGTCGGCCTGCTGAAAGTCGTCGAGATCGACCCGCAGATCCATCTCTTCGTGAATCACCTGGGCGCCGGTCGGCGAGATCGACAGGTGGACGTCGTGCCCCGTCGCGAGCAGCACCTCGATGAGCCGCAACGAGTAAACGGCTCCGCTGGCGCCGGTGATCGCAACGACAATGTTCTGCGGTGATTTCATAGTTTGCGAGGGAAAGATTTATGATGTCGGATTTATGATTTCTGATTTGCCGATTAAGCGGCCTTCTTCAAATCAGAAATCATAAATCCCAAATCATAAATTGCGTTACCGCCCACTCTTCCTTCCAACATAAATCGTGGCCACGCCCAAAGTAAGACCGCGGAACGTGACATCTTCGAGTCCTGCGGCGCGCATTCGGTCGGCAAGCGCCTCGCCTTGCGGAAACTCGCCCACGCTTTGCGGCAAATAGCTGTACGCACTTTCGCGGCTGCGGCCGAACAATTGCCCGATCCGCGGCAGCACGCGGCGAAAATACCAGCCGTAGATCGCTTTGAATGGCTGCCACTCGGGCGACGAAAACTCGAGCACCGCCACGCGGCCGCCGGGGGCGCACGCCCGCGTCATCTCGGCGAGCCCGGCATCGGTGTCCGCAACGTTTCGCAGGCCGAAGGCCACGCACACGACGTCGAACTGGTCCGAGGGTACGGGCAGGGCCTGGGCGTCGGCTTCGACGAATGTGACGTGACCGTTGGCGCCCGCCTTCACGCCCTTGGCCCGCCCGATGGCGAGCATCTCGTGGCAGAAGTCGGCGCCCACGATTTCGGCGGTCCCGCGAGCGGCCTGGTGGTACGCGAGCGCCAGGTCGCCGGTCCCAGTACACACGTCAAGGATTTTCATCCCCGCGCGCGGCGGCACGAGCCGCACCACCCGGCGCCGCCAGTAGCGGTCGAGGTTCAGCGACAGCAGGTGATTCAGAAAGTCGTACCGCCCCGCAATCTCGCCAAACATACGGCGAACCCGCGGGCCGGATTTGTCAACCGTCATGCGATCCCCAATAAAAGCCAGCGGCTCTGCCGGTGGACTCCTCTGCGTGCCAAACCGCCCAGTATCGCAGTACAATGCGGCCCTCGCCAGCGCTAACCGAACGAACGCCTCAGTCTTAACTGCATGCCCAAAATCGACCTCTACGCCCTGCCGAAAGATGTCCTTGCGTCTAGCCTGATTGACTCGGCGGTCATCGTCATCGATTTGCTGCGGGCCTCGACGACGATTTGCACCGCGCTGGCCGCCGGCGCCGAGTGCGTGATGCCCTTCGCAGAGATCGACGAAACGTTAGCGGCTGCCGAGCGATTCGGCCGTCAAAACGTAATGCTCGGCGGAGAACGTCACGGCAAGCTGATCCCGGGATTCGACCTGGGCAACTCGCCTTTCGAATACACGTCGCAGGCGGTCGCAGGCCGGCGTATTCTGTTCAGCACGACCAACGGCGCCTGCGCGTTGCACCACGCTCGCTGGTCGAAGAGAGTTCTCGTGGGCGCCGCCGTCAATCGGACGGCCGTTGCCCTCGCCCTCAAGCTTGATTCCGACGTTGCAATCCTCTGCGCGGGGACCGACGGCGAATTCGCTCGCGAGGACTTTCTCGCGGGCGGCGCGATTATCGAAGCGATTTGCTCAATTGAGACGCGGCCAACGTTGGCCTTGGACACCAGGTCCGCTAGTGCACTTGCCGCTTGGACTGAGCTTGCCAACGCGCAGTCTCTGACAGACCGTTTCGCGGCCGAACTCCTCGATACCCAAGGCGGCCGTAACCTTGTCGAAATCGGCAACGACGCGGACCTGCCCGCTTGTGCCAAAATCGACCTCCTGACGGTCGTCCCCGAGCTCAACCCCGCCTCCAACGAAATCCGCCCGGCATAGCCGCCCCCCCTCCTCGTAGTTAAAATGCGGGGCTTACTTCAAAAGGTCTCTCGCAAAGGCGCGAAGGCGCAAAGGAAGACGCAAAGGGCGGAGAACAAAAAGAGGGGGGACGGAAGGAACACTGATGGACGCTGATCCTCACTAATTAAGATTAGCGAAGATCAGTGTTTATAAGTGTTCAACTCCCCTCCCCCTCCCCTGTTCTTTGCGTTCCCCCTTTGCGCCTTAGCGCCTTTGCGAGAGTCTCCCCAGACATTCGATCGTGATAGCCCATGGACATGGACAAACTCGTCTCGCTGTGCAAACGGCGCGGCTTTCTGTTTCAGTCGAGCGAAATCTACGGCGGCCTCAACGGCTTCTGGGACTACGGCCCGCTGGGCGTCGAGCTGAAGCGCAACATCAAAAACGCCTGGTGGCAGGACATGGTCACGGGCCACGACGAGCTCGCCGTCCCCGCCGGCGCCCCCAGCGAATACGAGATGACCGGCCTCGACTGCACGATCATCATGCACCCCCAGGTGTGGAAGTGCTCGGGGCACTACGACTTGTTCTGCGACATGATGGTCGATTGCACGGAGAGCAAGAAGCGCTACCGTGCCGATCACATCCGCTGCTACGACGTTCACGCCGATGCAGCGACCGCGATTGGTTGGGTGGCGTCGCTTCTTGAGCCCGAGGAATTCGACAAGTCACTTTCCAACAGCTTTCAGAAAAAGGTGGGGAAGGCTTTCGGCAACAACGACATCCAGATTCGGCTTGGGAGTCCCACTCCGTTTACCAAGATCCCTGTCGCAGAACGCTCTAAGGTGCTTGGCCCCGACGCCAATGCGCTGGGAACGTTAACCGAGCCGCGCGAATTCAACCTCATGTTCAAGACCATCGTCGGCGCGATGGGAACAGAAGAAGACGCGGCCTTCCTCCGCCCCGAAACGGCCCAGGGCATCTTCGTCAATTTCAAGAACGTCCTCGACAGCACGCGCGTGAAGATCCCCTTCGGCATTGCCCAGCAAGGCAAGAGCTTCCGCAACGAGATCACGCCGCGCAACTTCACGTTTCGTAGCCGCGAGTTCGTGCAGATGGAGATCGAATTCTTCTGCCACCCGAACGACTCGCGCAAGTGGTACGAGTACTGGCGCGACCGCCGCATGAAGTGGTACACCGACCTCGGGCTGGCCGGCGAGCGGCTCATCATGCGCGAGCACGCCGCCGACGAGCTCAGCCACTACAGCGTCGGCACGGCCGACATCGAGTACGCCTTCCCGTTCCTCCCCGCGGGCGAACACGGCGAGCTCGAAGGCATCGCCCATCGCGGCGACTTCGACCTGCGCAGCCACATGGAGGGCAAGCTCGTGAAGAACGCCGAAGGCTGCCTCGAAGTCGAGATGGTGCCGATCGAAGGCAAGCCGGGCAAGTTCCGCCCCAAGTGGAAGGGCTCAGGCCGCGACCTCACGTACCGCGACGAGGTGACGAACGAAAAGTTCACGCCGCACGTCATCGAGCCCTCGGCCGGCGCCGACCGCGCTACGCTCGCGTTCCTGTGCGAGGCGTACTACGAGGACCAGCAGCCCGACGAAAAGGGCGAGATGCAAACCCGCGTCGTCATGCGGTTTCACCCGCGCATCGCCCCGGTGAAGGCCGCGGTGTTCCCGCTGGTGAAAAAGGATGGCATGCCCGAGATCGCGCAGAAGATCTACCGCGACCTGAAGAAAAAGTTCGTCGTGTTCTACGACGAAAAGGGCGCAGTCGGCCGCCGCTATCGCCGCCAGGACGAGGCGGGCACGCCGTACTGCATCACGGTCGACGGCCAAACGCTGACGGACAACACCGTAACGATCCGCGACCGCGACACGCTCGAGCAAGGGCGCGTGAGCGTCGACAAAGTCGTCGAAGAAATCACGCAGCGCGTCTCTTAGCCCCCGGTTCTTCAAACCGGGGGCTCGGCGGCTTTTGCGATTGCGCGGCCAAACCCTCAACCTGCTCGCGCAGCACATCCACCTCGCGCTCCAGCCGTCGGCAATCCTGCGAAGTCTGCATCGCGAGCCGGAACAGCCCCACGGCGAACAGCCCGGCCCCAACCGCTGCCTGCCCGACGCCCCACGGCCAAACCTCAGGCGCAAGCATCCCTTGCATCTGCCCCGCGAGCGTCGCAGCGCCGGCGATCGCCGTCACCAAACCCAAGTCCGCGACCAACGACGCCCCGCTCATCCGCGCCGCCGGCGGCTCGCGACGCACGGGCTTCTTCGGTCCGAGCTTCGCCGCCGTTTCCATAAGCGGCCGCGGTGACGTGCGCGGCAGCTCGGCCGCGGGCGTCGCGTGGTAGATCACTTCGACCGGCGGACTGGCGGTGTGCCGCAGCCGCCGTCCGATGCGTTGCAGTTCGATCGCGGCGTCGTCCAAATCCCAACGCCGCGACGCCGGCGTCCACGCGGGCGTCGCGTCAAAGGACCCCAGCTCGACGCCGTCATCGGCGGGAGTTCCCAGCGCCGTCCGGCACCGCGGACACGCCGCCGCGCCAGCGCTGCCGCGCATCACGGGCACATCCTGCTGGCACTGACGGCACCACATGAGCGGTAGGGATCAGGGGTCAGGGAAGAGGAGTCAGTCGATGCAATCGCGCATTACACTCCTGCTATCGACTACGCGGCGCGCGAATCTGTAACGATTCCGCAAACCCTACCGTTGGCGAGTTTCTCCGAAACTCGCACCAACCGGCGCGGCATCCTTCGCCCGCTTGCATGCCAATCACCGGTGACCGTCGGCACGAGCCATCCGACAAGTCGTTGCATGCGTTTGCGAGCGGCATTTCGGATGGCTCGCGCCGAAGCGTAGATTCGGGCGAGCGCTGGCGTCGTAGGCAACACAGGCCCGCGAGGTGCGAGTTTCGGAGAAACTCGCCAACGGTTAACGCCAGTCGCCGCGGAGCCA
>JANOIK010000984.1:0-2160 GCA_031407585.1 Planctomycetota bacterium
CGCCAGCTCCGCGGCCGGCACGCGCAGCTCCGCCGCGGAGAGCGTCTTGCCGTCGAGCTTCGCGGTGTATTCGAGCACCGCGTCCAGCCCGTGAGTCCGCACATCGCGGCAAATCCGCTTGACCACCTGCATCGGCGTCAGCGGCTCGCCAAACGCCTCGATCGTCTTGCGTCGGCTCGCCTCGCTCACCACGTTCCCGCCGACAGCGAGCTTCTCGCGCAAGGCGGCGATCTGCGCCCGCGCGTCGGCATCGGCGGTGTTGATGAGGGGGATGGCGAGCATGAGAGAATAATGCTGGAGACTGGAGGCTGGAGGTCGGAATGGGCGAGGCTATTCTTTGGGGACGCCGAAGAGGGAAATACGCCCGCAGGCTTGGCACATGGTGGCTGCGATGCGACCTTCGATGGGATAGCCGCTCCAGAAACCGCTCTTGGCATCGGCGGCGGTATACTCCAGCTTGTCCTGGGAATTGTGATGCGCCTTGTCGATGATGCGGATCTCGAGCGCGCCTCCGCCGCAGTCCGAGCAAATTTCGCGTGGGGTGGGCATGGGATGTTCTCCTTAAGACCGGAAACTCACAACTCGAGGATGCTAAGATGAGTAGTTGCTGCCGATGGAATTGAAATCTTTCAGCTCCCTACCCTCGGCGGGGAGGGAGCACCAAGCACGGGCGACCGAAGGCGCCCGAGCGCAGGTGATACTTTCGCACAGCGATTGAGGAGGAGGGCGCGCGGAAACACGATTTGTCACCAATTCCGTTACGCCGTCTTCCGCCAAACTGCAGCGGCACGAGTCCTCAACCTACAGTCTCCAGCCTCCAGCCTCCAGCCTTCCCCCCATGATCGATCTCCGCAGCGATACCGTCACCCGCCCCACGCCCGGCATGCGAGCCGCCATGGCCGCGGCCGAGGTTGGCGACGACGTTTTCGGCGAGGACCCCACGGTGCTGGCGCTCGAACGCCGCACCGCGGAGCTGCTCGGCAAGCCAGCCGCTCTGTTCGTCCCCTCGGGCACGATGGGCAACCAGATCGGCGTTCGCCTGCACTGCGAGGGGGGCGAGGAATTCCTCTGCGACGCGGGCTGCCATATCTACTGCTACGAACAGGGGGCCTACGCCCAACTGTTCGGCATCGCGTCCCACCCGGTGGCCACGGAGGACGGCGTGCTGTCGGTGGGGCATCTCGAGGACCAGATTCGCCGCGACAATGTTCACTACCCGCTCACGCGGCTGCTGTGCCTGGAGAACACCCACAATCGCGGCGCCGGACGGGTGCTGCCGTACGACGGGCTGACCGAGGTGTGCGCGTGGGCTGCGGCCGAGGGGCTGAAGCGGCATCTCGATGGCGCCCGACTGTTCAACACCGTAGTGGCGACCGGCATCTCGGCCGATCGCTGGGCGGCGCACTTCGACACCGTGAGTGTGTGCTTCAGCAAGGGCCTCGGCGCCCCGGTGGGCTCGGCCATCGTCGGCAGCCAAGAGGCGATCGTACGCGCTCGGCGGCATCGCAAAGCGCTCGGCGGCGGCATGCGGCAGGTCGGCATCCTCGCTGCGGGCGCCCTCTACGCGCTCGACCACCACATCGACCGCATGGCCGAGGACCACGCCACCGCAAAATTGCTCGCCGCCGCGGTGAGCGACACGGACGTGCTAACGCTCGACCCGCCGCACGTGGACACGAACATCGTCATCTTCCGCGTCTCCGCCGAGTGGGGCACGGCGGCGGAGCTGGCCGCGGAACTCAAAGACCGCGGCGTGCTAATGATGGCGTTCGCCCGGCAAAAAGTGCGCGCGGTGACGCACCTCGATGTGACGCGGGCAGACGTCCAGCGCGCGTGCGAAGCATTGCGCGAAGCCGTGGCCGTGTAACCGCGCAATGACCCGTTAGCCGCGACGCGAAGGTCCTCCGCAGCGGAGCGCGGAAGCGGAGCGCGTCGCCACGAAGTGGCGAAAGAACTTAGCCGTGGGCGCCAGCCCACGGTCGCGGTGTCTGAAGAAGCGTCCGAAGCCGCGTAGCGGCGACACGAGCGACTGAGTTTGGCGATGAACGAATCCCCACAATCGCACCGATTTCGAGTGAGTCTGCGGGAGTTATTTGCCGCGATCGCTTGTCTCGCGGTCGGCTTGACGGCGGGGCCTTGGGTTTACGGAACAATGCAAGT
>JANOIK010001057.1:0-5197 GCA_031407585.1 Planctomycetota bacterium
GGACGTGCGCTGCGAGGGCGACGCCGACGGCAAGAACTATCGCGCCATGGAGGCCAGCCGCCTCGCCGTCGAAGCTGGGGTCGAAAACGCCTTCGATATCGACGTGGACCTGCAGAACGGGTGGCTGCTCGTCGCCGAGGATTGAACCGTGCCGTACCGCACCAGCCGCCGGGGCTCGTCAATTCTCGTCGCGGCCGACGTCGGGCGCCGCCCCGCGCACGAGCGCCGCGTCGGCGACCACCGAGCGGCCGTCGGGGCCCTTCTGCCTCGGCCGGCCCGAGTCGACACACGCGCCGCCGGCGGCCGTGCGGTAGCGCGAGTCAAATTTCGGATCGGCGACCTGCGGCACGCCGTCGGTGATCTCACCGGTCACGTCGGCCGCGTTCTGCCAACAGACGTTGTTGAGCACGACCGCCTTGCTGCCCACATCCTTCAGGCCCGCAATGTTGGAGCCGACGATCAGGTTGTTCATGATCACCGCGTTGCCGCCGCCCGAGATGCCGCAGGGGTTGCCGACCAGCGTGTTGTTGACGACGTCGAGCGGCTCGGGCAGATGCGTGGAGCGATAGTCCTCGAGCGTGACGCCGTCGCTCATGACGCCGATGCCCGCCTTGACGCTTTGGACGATGAGGTTGCGCTCGATGGACAAATGGCGGTCCGACGGTTCGGGATAGTCGATGATCTGGATCCCGTTCTCGCCGCTGCCGCAGATGACGTTGTTGCGCAGTACGACTGCGAGGACAGGTCCGCGATACTCGTGCAGGCGGATCTCGACGCCGTCGTCGGCGCAGTCGCGGATGACGTTATCCAGGATTTCGACCGAAGAGCTTTCATCGACGTCGACCGCGTCGTCCTGGTGCGCGACGAACAGGTTTCCCTGGCACAGGCCGCCGCCGTTTTCATAGTCGATGCCGTCGACGTTGTTGATGAAGCGGTTGCCGACGATGGCGATTCTCGTGTGGCATTTCACGCCGTCGTCGCCGTTGCGAATCGTGAAGCCCTCGATGCGCGTCTTGGCGCCGGCGTCCGCGGCGACGGTAATAGCCGCGTCCTGCCGCACCAGATCCGCCTGCCCGTAGACGCCGCCGTCGATCACCGTGTGCCGCCGATCCGCCGGGTCGCCGCTCTCGGCATAGGGCGAAACCAGCGTGACCGACTTGCCCGCGATCACGAGCGCTTCCACGTACACGCCGCGGGCCACGCTCACCGTGTCGCCGTCCTGGGCGGCGTCGATCGCCGCCTGAATCGTCGCGTGGTCGGCCGGCACGTGCAGCACGGCGGCCGTGGCGAGGGAAGAAACGAGCGGGGCCGAGAGTGCGGCCAGAGCGATCAAACGCAAGCGTGGGGTCATAAGGGCGTCCAGCATTTCGTCCGGGGATTTGTTCGCGAAGCGCGAGGCACTATAGCGGGCGCTTACCGTGAGTTCAACGAGTCCCCTACGCAACCTTCACAATTCGCACACATTCAACGCCCGCCGCGCTCACACAAACACACCTTTCTGTCTTTGGAGAAGCAACCGATGATGCGACGAGTTCTTGCACTGCTGTTGTTGGCCCTCACGCTGTTGTTGGCCCTCACGCCCGGCGTCGCGGCGGCGCTTCCCGGCGATCAACTGTTCTCGGTCGTGCCGGCGAATCCGGTGTCCAACCAGGATTTCGGCGACGCGGTGGCGATCGACGGCAACATCGTCGTCGTTGGCGCCGAGGATACGCCCGACGGACTCATTGGCTCCGCCGGCGCCGCGTACATTTTCGACGGCGTCACCGGCGCGATGATTCGCAAGCTCACGCCCGCCGAGGCGCCGGCCACGCGCGCGTTCGGCACATCCCTCGCCATCGAGGGCCTGACGCTGGCGATCGGCGCCGAGGACGAGAACAATTCGCGGGGAGCGGCGTACTTATTTCACGCCAATGGAACTCAACTGCACAAGTTCGTGCCAAGCGACGGCGTCACGGGCGATGAGTTTGGTCAGGACGTGGGCGTCGGCAACAACTTCGCCGTCGCTTCGTCCCCCGGCGCCGGCGGGCTCGGCGCCATTTACCTCTACAATGCAACGACCGGCGCCCAGATCGGCGGCACGACGCGCCCGGCCGACCTTTCCAACGGCGCCGAGTTCGCCACGGTCATCGACGCCGACGGCGATCGCATCATCGCCAGCGTGGAAAACTTCGGCCTCGGCGGCGGCGCGTACATTTACGACGGCGCCGGAACGCTGCTCCGCAAGCTGACGCTCCCCAGCGAGTTCAGCACCATCCGCGGGTTTGGACGCTCGGTCGCCATCAGCGGCAACATCGCGCTGATCGGCGCCACGCCCAGCAGCGACCAGGTGTTCAACGACCGCGGAACCGCGTTCCTGTTCGACGTGACCACAGGCGCCTTCTTGCGGCAGCTCTCGCCCAACGATTCGCTGCCGAACGATCTGTTCGGCGAAGGCGTCGCCATCAGCGGCAACGTCGCCATGGTGTCGGCGCGCCGCGAGGACGCGCTCGGACTGCCCAACACGGCGTACTTGTTCGACGTGACGACGGGCGCCCAGGTTGCGCGGTTCGACGGCACGGGTATCCCCGCGGGCGACGAGGCGTTCGAGGCGATCGACATCGACGGCGGCCGCGCGGTTACGGGGCAAGAAGGATTCGACTCTCCGGGATTCTCCAACAACGGCCGAGCGTTTGTCTTCGACGCCCTGGCCGGCGACTACGACCACGACGGCAAGGTGACCGGCAACGACGTTCTGGTTTGGCAGCGCGGGCTGGGCACGGCTAACCTGGCCGCGGACGGCGATCGCGACGGCGACGTCGACCAGACGGACTTGCGCATCTGGCAGGGGAATTACGGCGTCGCGGCGCCCACGATCTCGCCGATGATCGCCATCGCGGTCCCCGAGCCCGCAACGGCTGCGATGGCAGGGCTGGCGGCGGCCATGCTGCTAGGCGTTCGCCGCCCAACCACGGCCCGGCGGTAACGCGGGCCCCAAAACTTCCGCTGTGCTGGGCGCTTTGCGCCGCCGGCGGTTAGAATGAATGGCCGCGGCGGCTCGAACCGGGTCGCCATCGCCGATGGGCGCCGCTTCGCGCCCGCACCCGGAAGGCGGCTCATGCTCGTCCCCCGCACACTCTTCGTTCTGCTCGCGCTCGCCGGAATTGCTCGCGGCGCCAGCCGTGGCGATCCGGCGCCCGACGCCGCCGCGCCGGGCGACAAGTCTGCCGCGATGTCCGCGCGCGTCGACGAGCTACTCGCCGATGTGTGGCAGGCCGCCGGCGTTGAGCCGGCGGACACGGCCAGCGACGGTGAGTTTCTCCGCCGGGCGTCGCTCGACCTGACGGGCGTGATCCCCCGCACATCCGAGGTGCGCGAGTTTCTGGCCGACGAGCGCCCGGACAAACGCGAGCGGCTCGTCGAGCGGTTGCTTGCCGCCCCGCGCCACGCGACGCACATGGCCACGACGTGGCGGAATCGCATTCTGCCGCTCGGCGTCGATTCGGAGCGTGGCCGCGAGGCGCTCGGCTTGCAAAAATGGCTGCGCATGCGATTCGCGGACAACACGCGGTACGACCGCGTCGTCGGCGGACTGCTGCTCGCGACCGGCGAGAACGAGCTTGGCTCCGCGCTGTACTTCCAAGCGAACGACGCGGCGCCGGAGAAGCTTGCCGGCAGCGCGGCGGAGCTGTTCATGGGCGTCGACCTGCACTGCGCCCAGTGTCACGATCATCCGTTCACCGACTGGTCGCAGCACGACTTCTGGGCCCTCGCGGCGTTTTTTGCTCGCACGAAGAGCGCCGACGACGGCCCCATGGACCCGCAGAGCATGTCGTACCGGCTGGTCGACGGCGACCGCGGCGAAGTGACGCTGCCGGAGTCCGACGAAGTGGTGCCGCCGAAGTTCCCGCGTGGAGGCGCGGCGGCGGACGAGCCGTGGCAGACGCGCCGCTCGCAGTTCGTGGTGTGGCTCACCTCGCGAGACAACGAGTTCTTCGCCCGCGCGACGGTGAACGCCGCGTGGCAGCATCTGTTTGGCCGCACGCTGGTCGCGACGATCGCGACGCCGGAGGGCGAGGCGCCGTCGCCCCAGCGGCAATTGCTCGATGAGCTCGCGGCTTATTTCGTCGCATCGGATTTTGACATTCGCGGTCTGTGGCGAACGCTGGCGAACACGCGCGCCTACCAGCTTTCGAGCCGGCACGCAGATCTCGACGCCGCGCCGCCGGAGCTGTTCGCGCGGATGCTGCCGAAGTCGCTGACGCCGGAGCAGCTTTACGACAGTTTTACGCTGGTGGCGCCGACGGCCGCGACGGCCGCGACGGCGAGCGGCGGTGGAGCCAATGCTCGCCCCGCGGACGGCCTCAGCTTGGACGAAGACCCGCTGCGGATCGAGTTCGTGCGTCGCATGCGCACGCCGCCGGGCAGCCCGGCTGAGTACCGCGCCGGCACGCTGCAGGCGCTCATGCTCATGAACGGACCGTTCACCGCCGCGGCGTCGTCGGCGGATCGCAGCAGTCTCATCGGGGCGCTCGAGGCGCCGTTTCTGGGCGACGACGAGCGAATCGATGCGATGTTCCTCGCCACGCTGGCGCGGTTGCCGGAGGGTGACGAGCGCGCGGCATGCCTCGCGGAACTGCAGAAGGCGAAGCAGCCCGCCGAGCGGCGACGGGCGGAGAGCGATGTGTTGTGGGCCCTGCTGAATAGCACCGAGTTTGCGTTTAATCATTGAGCGTTGGCCCCGGTCGAATTGGGTGGCATGCCCTCGTCCGTGTGGGTATGGGAAGTACACGAGGACATGCCGACGAAGACGACGGCATGGCACACAGGGGAAAAGCAACATGCGATCCCGCTTTGAAATTGATCGCCGCACGATGCTTCATGCCGCCGGCATGGGGCTGCTCGGGTCGACGTGCGCGCGGTGGCTGCCGGCGTTCGCATCCGAGGTCGCGGCGGACCCGCGGCGCACGCGGCATTGCATCCTGCTGTGGATGAGCGGCGGGCCGAGTCAGACCGACACGTTCGACATGAAGCCGGACCACGCCAACGGCGGCGAGTTTCACGAGGTCGCCACGCGGGCCCCGGGGCTGCGGTTCAGCGAGCACCTGCCGAAGCTCGCGGAGCATGCCGACCGACTGGCGGTCGTCCGCTCGCTGAGCACGAAAGAGGGCGACCACGCCCGCGGCGCCCATCTGGTTCGCACGGGCTTCCCGCCGATGGG
>JANOIK010001122.1:0-3022 GCA_031407585.1 Planctomycetota bacterium
ATTAATAGCTTCGCCGACCCTCTGGTGACGACGGGCACAGCGGCGCGCAGCGACTACGAAGCGGTCATGGGCATGTACGCGGACCCGACAGGCCTTGTCGCCAGCATCCGTTGGGGAGCCTGGGGCGAGCCCTTGTATGACGCTGTAACGGACACTTCGTTTGGATTTCGCAAGGCGCGGCTCAACGCCGTCACTGATGGATTGTCGAACACACTCTTGATCGGAGAGCGCGGGGGCCGACCCGATGTCTTTGACAAGGGACACGAGCTGCCCTTTCCCTACGCGGGTGACCCCAACCCTCCAGATTGGCATCAAGCGGCCTGGGGCCTGAGCACGTATTACTGGTGGCTTGTGTCTTGGCACGAGCAGCGCGTGAACGACACGAATCGAACAGGAATCTACGGATTCCATCCCGCCGGCGCGAACGCCGCCTTTGCCGACGGGTCCGTCAGGTTTCTCAGCGACTCGACGGCGCCTGCTGTGTTGTCGGCAATGGCGACCCGAGAGGAAGGCGACGCCATCGAACCGGCGACCCCTTGACACTCTAGGGGAAGGCGCGTATTTTCTCCCTAGAACCTCTAGGGGAGACCCGACATGCCCGCCGCGCCCGACAATTCGCTGCTCCAGGGCAGCCTCGATCTCCTGGTCCTCCGCACGCTCGTGGGCGGGGCCAAGCACGGCTACGCCATCGCCCGGCACATTCACCTGGTGAGCGACGAGGCCCTCCGCGTCCTGACTCACAACATCATGATTCTCTGACGCGATGAGGTTTTCGACAGAGCACGCCAGGAACCTTTTCTGTCCCCCCTTTTCTGTCCCCTTTTTCACCCCTCCGCCCGCTAGCACCTGCATAATGCTGTTCAAGGGAGGGGGAACAGGAGGACATGCCCACGCGGACGAGGGCATGGCACACGGATTCGGTGTCGCTGCGCTAACCCGCCCGAAATTCCATGCGTCCCGCCGCTCCGTGCCCTCCGTGTCTCTGTGGTTACTCCTCTCCCCGAGCCACTCTCGAAACTTCTCACGCGAAAATCGGTTATATTGTTCGATGCTGCAACGTCGCGGCACACACTCACTAGCGGAGACTATTGCCGTGATTCGCGCACTTAGCTTGCTCGTTGTTGTTTTGTTGTTCGTTGCCTCGAACGCCCGCGCGCAGGAGTCCACGGGGGCTGGGCCCGCGGCGAATGCCTCAGAAGGGGAATCCGTGTTGAACGTCAAAATGAAAACGCTCGCGGGCGAGGATGTCGATCTCAAAGACTACGAAGGCAAGGTGGTCGTGATCGTGAACGTCGCCAGCAAGTGCGGGTTCACGAAGCAGTACAAGGAGCTCGAGGCCGTTTACAAGAAGTACAGCGACCAGGGGTTGGTGGTGCTCGGGTTCCCCTGCAATCAGTTCGGCGGCCAGGAGCCGGGCACCGCGGCGGAGATCCAGGAGTTTTGCAGTGCGAACTATGGCGTGACGTTCGACATGTTCGAGAAGGTCGAGGTCAACGGCGACGGCGCCTGCGCGTTGTACAAGACGCTGACGGCGCTCGAGACCGAGCCGAAGGGCGCGGGGAAGATCGACTGGAACTTCGAGAAGTTCTTGGTGGGCCGCGACGGCAAGGTGGTCGCGCGGTATGGCTCGAAGACGACGCCGGATGCGCCGGAGTTGATCACGGCGATTGAGCTCGCGCTGGCGAAGCCGGAGGCGAAGTAGGAACGCGGTGAACTTCCTCGGCTACTTAAGGCGAGTACGCGCTTCATCCCCCCTCCCCATCCCTCCCCGCCGAGGGGAGGGGGCCGGAGGTTCAGATTAATTAAGTCGCCGATTTGCGGCGTAGGCGGGCGGCCAGTGTTGTGGCGGTCAGGGCCGCGCAGCCGAAGAGCCAGGAGCTCGCTTCCGGGACCGGCGCGAACTCAAACTGCACCACGGGGAAGGACCCCGTCGTGCTCACGCCAGCAGTCGCTTGGAAACTGCTCGCCAGCAGCGTGCGGAAGTCTGTGCCGTAGCCGGACGCCATGCTGGTCGCCGAGTCGACGCTGATGGCGCTCGGACCGTTGTTCGCAGTGTGGCTGAGCAGCACCACGAGATCGCCGCCTTGATAGGCGTAGGCGGACAGGTTGAACGAGAGCAGCGGACCGAAGGCGTTTGGCGAGGCGCCGCCCGGGAAGGAACCCACCGCGAAGGTGAGGCCGCCGTCCCGGACGAGCACCGGGTTGGTCATGTTGGTCGCGTAGGTGAGGCTCGGGCTCGCAACCGACGTGGCGAGTTCGGCCAGCGTGATTTCGTAGTCCGACCAGGTTACGGTCAGACTGGGCGTCGCGAGCATGTTTTCGTTGAGGCGGAACCGCAGCCCGGTGATCATGTCGCCCGCCGAGAAGTCTGAGAGTTGCGAGGCGGAGATCAGCAACTGGGCCGTCGCGCCGGCATTGTTAAACGGGTTCTGGTTGGCGCCGTTGCCCTCCGCGGCCGTTAAGGCATTGGGGACGACGACGACGTCGGCGTCGGCCGAGCCACCGAATACAACCAGCGATGCGACGCAGGCGATCAGTGCAAGTCGGGTGTTGGGGCTCATGTTTGATTTCGTCGTTGGGAGAGTCGTTGTGCGGGTCCCATCGCGGACATGCGCGGGGCGAAGCGATTGGATCACGGGCGATTATGGTTGGCGCATGGAGAATAGCAACATTCGAGCGCGAAAGCGACGACTCGCAGCGTGGGCAAGTTTCGGCGAAGATCCTCGGAGGCCGCGATCGGGTGGGCCGCGTATCATCGCAGCAGCGGCGGAACTGGCTCGACGCCGGCTCGCCCGGGGAGGCCCCCTCATGATCGTGCGTGAGAATGAGACGACCGTGCAGGCGACCGTTAAGCGGGTCGCGGCGCACGCGGACGGGTACGGCCACGACGTGGAGCTGGAGATTCTCGCCAACGAATCGGCGAACCCGGAGGACGATTTTCTTAAACCGAAGGCCGGCGACGTGCTCACCGCGTTCGCCGCCGAGGCGACAAGCCTGGAGGCCGGCGCGCAAGTGCGCGCGA
>JANOIK010001151.1:0-3722 GCA_031407585.1 Planctomycetota bacterium
GGCAAAGCAGGTTTGTGTCCGTGACCTCGCTTCGGGACAAGAATACGATGAATCTTACGACAAGCTGATCCTCGCAACAGGGGCGGCTCCCTTTCGTCCTTCAATTCCCGGCATTGATTTGCCCGGCGTGTTCACGCTGCGGAACTTGCAAGATACCGACCGAATCAAAGAGCAACTGGACCGTGGCGTGAAGCAGGTAGTTCTCTTGGGAGGCGGCTTCATCAGTCTGGAATTAGCGGAGAATTTCGTCCGGCGTGGCATTTCGACCACGGTGGTCGAGAAGAATGACCAAATACTTACGCCATTCGACAAGGAGATGACCACGCCCATCGTTGATGAGTTGGCGGGCAAAGGCGTCACGCTGCTGCTCGGCCAGTCTGCCGAAGCGTTAGAGCAGACCGCGAAAGGCTTGGTCGTCTGCTTGAATTCCGGTCAACGACTGCCGGCCCAATTGGTGATTTTTGGGGTGGGAGTGCGCCCCGAAAACAAGCTGGCGGTTGATGCGGGATTGGACGTCGGGCCTCGTGGCGGCATTCGGGTTAACGAGTTCCTTCAGACCGGTGATCCAGACATTTATGCGGTCGGAGACGTCATCGAGGTCAAGGACGTTATGTCGGGCGACCCGACTCAAGTGCCGCTCGCTGGACCCGCCAACCGACAGGGTAGGGTCGCTGCTGACAACGTGTTCGGTCGTTCGGCGACTTACCGAGGAACGCAGGGAACCGCCATCGTCGGCGTGTTTGACAAGACAGCAGCGATGACCGGTGCATCCGAAAAATCCCTGCTTCGAGCAAATCGTCCCTTCCGCAAGGTCTACATTCACCCGACGCACCACGCCGGGTACTACCCCGGTGCCGAAGCGATGGCAGTCAAACTCGTTTTCGACCTGACGACGGGCCGCGTGCTGGGGGCACAGGCCGTGGGCGGGGCCGGCGTGGACAAGCGCATCGACGTGCTGGCAGTGGCGATCCAGGCAGGAATGACGGTGTTCGATTTGGAAGAAATGGAACTGTCCTACGCGCCGCAATACGGAGCGGCCAAAGACCCGATCAACATGGCGGGCTTCGTGGCTGGCGGGTTGTTGCGTGGCGATCATCCCCAGGTCGATGTCGAGGCGGTATTGGCGGCTCCTGCTGCTGAGCGTCCATTTCTGCTGGACGTTCGCACACAACAGGAATTCGCTTCCGGCCACATACCAGGAGCCGTGAACATTCCGGTGGACAACCTGCGATCCCGCCTCGGCGAACTACCCCGTGACCGGAAAATTGCCGCTTATTGTCAGGTGGGACAGCGGGGTTACTTGGCGACACGCATTCTGCTGCAAGCCGGCTATTCTGCCGTGAACGTGGGCGGTGGCTACCAGACGTACAAGCAATTTCATCCGAGCACGACTTGATGCCATCGTCACGCCATGTATTCCATTCAAGCAATCCTGACATTTCCAACGAAAAGGGTAAGGCCGCGACAACGATTCAGGCGCCAGTGCGAATGCGGCCGTCGCGATCCAGCAACCTTGATGTTGATGATACTAGCGGCTGCGGGCGTATCTACACGGCAACGATGGTGCGCATGGCGAGTCTCAAAACCTAATAGGGCGTGAAACGCTTCAACAACGGACCGTTCAGGCACGGCCCCGAGAGTGGCGGTCCGGCCTGTTCCAGCGACCGTGACGGATGCGTCGGCTCGGCGTCTCTAAACTCGTCGACACGCCCGCGACCGGGCGCAGCTATGACGTGCCGCCAACTCATCTCCGCGGCCGGCTTGACGCTCGGCGGCTGATCTGGCCGCAAGAATGCCCCAGCAAGCAAACCTTTTGTGTGCCGTTTTTACTCCAGCCGTCTTACTCCATCCGCGGTGGTGAGTATGATCACCGTGAAAGGGCAGCAACGTAACAAGGCCCAGGTACGAAATAGCGCGGGCCCCTCGCTATCTGTCGCGACTCGTTCTATCCAAGAAGCAAATTCAAAGATGGGCACTATTGGAAAAGTCGACAGCCTATGGCGTTATCCGGTCAAGAGCATGGGCGGCGAGGAGCTGGACGAAGCATTCCTCGAATTCTCAGGAGTCTACGGCGACCGGTTCTTCGCGTTCACCAGTTCGGCGAGCCCGAAAGGGTTTCCCTTTTTCACCGGCCGCGAGCAGCAGGAAATGCTGCGATATCGCCCCGTATTCAGGTCTGCGGACAAGGCCGCAAGGCCCATCAACCTGGCCGAAGCCGAAAAGCTCGGGCCCGGCGTGACTCCCATGTACGCGCAGCCTGCGGAGCTGATGGTTGATGTCGAGACGCCCTCGGGTGAGGTATTCGCGATCGACGACCCGCGGCTAGTCGGCATGCTCAGCGAGGGGATGCGGGATGCGCCTGCCCTGACGCTCGTGCGGTCGGATCGCTCGATGACCGATTGCCGCCCCGTATCGATCTTCTCCCTGCAAACCGTCCAGCAATTGAGCAACGAGCTTGGCAGTAAGCTTGACCAGCGCCGCTTCCGAGCAAACATTTACGTCGATCTCCCCGCCGCAGGCGGCTTCGGCGAACAGGCGCTCGTCGGCCGATCCCTTGCCATCGGTTCGAAAGCGGTGATCTCAATCCTGGAGCGCGACCCGCGCTGCAAGATGATCACGCTGGACCCGGATACCGGCCAGTCAAATGCTCAGATTCTCCGGCAGGTGGCCCAAGCCCACGACGCCACGGCGGGGGTCTATAGCGCCGTCCTGGTGGAGGGCACGGTGCGCAAGGGCGACGTGGTAGAGTTGTTGGACTAGAGGGCGCCGTGCGACAACGTCACATCAACGGAGGCCACTATGAATGCGATCCGCGAAGTTGACGAGCAAAACTTGCGCTGAACGCGGCCCGGAGCCTTCACGCGGGATTACGAACTGCGCGCGGGGGACGAGGTGCTCGCAACCCTTCGATGGCAGAAAGCGTTTGGCTCTCTTGCCTTGGCGGAGACGGCCAGCGGCACGTGGACCTTTAAGCGCTCCGGATTTCTCCGCCCAAAAGTAACAGTGCGCGTACCAGGGTCGGAGACGGAAGTTGCCGTGTTCACAGCGGGGTGGGGCGGCGAGGGAATGCGGCGTTTGTCGAACGGGCGCTCCTATCATTGGCTGAGTACCAACTTCTGGCATTCTCAATGGGCCTTTGCCGACGAAGCGGGCGAGCCATTGGTTCAATTCAAACCCGAGTTCGCCTTCTTCAAACAGTCGGCCGAAGTAAAAGTGAAGCCGGGTGCAGTCGCGCTTCCTGATCTGTCGCTCTTGGCCGTGTTGGGTTGGTATCTCATGGTCTTGCTGTCGGATGATACGGGGGGCGCAGCAGCAGGTGGAGCGGCAGGATAGCCTGAATTCGCAAATCCGCCGGACACTATGACGCGTGTCAACAACTCGTCGGACCGCGATCTACGTTGGAATATGACCGTTTGGACACAGCCGGTTGGGTGGCGAACCGGCGGTTACGACGCCCACGGCAGACCAGTGCCAGAACTCATCGATACGCCGGCGGCTGGCACAGCCACGGCGTGCCGGGAACTCATCTCCGCGGTAGGCCTGACACGCGGCAGCCAATCTGGGCGCGGCGACGCCCCGAGAAACCAAGGTCTTGCAGGGCATTTCAAAGGCATCATTGATGAGAGATCAATGGGCATCGGGATGCGTTTGGATCGCAATTGTTGAGGGACTCTACGACGACTCCGAACTGCCGATGCCTAGGAAGTCGCCGAACTGAGCGC
>JANOIK010001161.1:0-1540 GCA_031407585.1 Planctomycetota bacterium
TGTTATGGTGGGCCACCCAGCCACGGGCGCCGTAGAGAACCGTTGCCGTGTGCTGGGCGTTGTCGGACAGCTCCTCGATCATCTGGAACAGCGGCTCGTGGCACTCGGCCAGGTTGGCGGCCTCGGCGGGCCAGTAGTTCATCTCGGTGTTGATGTTGATCGTGTACTTGCACTCCCAGGGCGGGTTCGTCTGCCAGTTCCACACGCCCTGCAGGTTCGCTGGCTGATCGCCGGGACGCGACGAGGCGATGAGCAGGTAGCGGGCGAACTGGAAGTAAAGCGTCGCGAGCTGCGGGTCGTCGCCGTTTTCGAAGGCGCGGATGCGTTCGTTTGTCGGTTGCTTGGCGGCATCCGTCGTGCCCAGGTCGAGCACGACGCGGTTGAACAGCGTCTGGTAGTCGGCGATATGGTCGGCGCGCAGCGCGTCGTAGGACCGGCCGGCAACTTTTTCGATCGTCTCGCCCGCGAGCTGCTGGGGATCGCCGGTCACGTTGTCGTAGCGTTTGTAGCTGGTGTTAATGGCGACCAGGATTGTGGCGGCGTCGGCGTCCAAGACTTTCAGGGCGCCGTCGCCCAACTTCGTCACGCTTCCGCCTTCGGTCACGATCCGCGTGCGGGCGTCGAACGTGAGGGCGCCTTCGATGCCGTGGCGATCGCCGTTGCGGCCGCGAAGGGCGAGCGTGTGGTCGTCGAGGGCCGTGCACTCGGACCGCTGCGGCGACTCGAGCGTCGCTTCAAACGAGATCTTGCCGGGCTCGCTGGCCGTGAGGCGGACGACGATCACGTTGTCGACATGCGAGGCGAAGACCTCGCGGCGATAGGTGACGCCGCCTGCTTCGTACTCGGTGGTCGTGATGGCGTCGGCGAGGTTGAGATCGCGGCGGTAGTTGGCGACGCGATCGGCCTTGGGGAACGTGAGCTTCAGCGTGCCGACGGGCTGGTAGGCCTGCTGGCGGACGGGCTTCGACATGAATTTGTCGCCGATCAGCCGGGCGGCCTCGTCATTCTTGCCGGCGAAGATGAGCTCGCGGATTTTGGGCAGCGCGGCGGGGCCGTCGGGGTTGGCCTGCTGGTAGGGCCCCCCGGACCAGAGCGTGTCTTCGTTGAGCTGCAGGTGCTCCTCCTCGACGCCGCCGAAAACCATGGCGCCGAGCCGGCCGTTGCCGATGGCGAGGGCGTCGGTCCACTCGCGTGCCGGGCGGCGGTACCAGAGCGAGAGCGGCTCGTCCGGGGAGGCGACCTCGCCGGCGAACTCGCCCTGGAAACGTGGGACGCGGTACGCCTCGGGGTCCTGAGCGCTCGCCAGGCCGGCGACAAGGACGAAGCCTAGGGCCAGCGCTGATGTTAAGGCGCCACGGAGATTGCCAGCAGTAATTTTGCCACACATGTGCGCATCTCGATCACCCGTTGCAAAATCCGCGGATTTTGCGCGGGCGTTTGTGAGTTGGTGCGGTGAATTTGGGCGTTTGCGAATTTGCATGGTGACAAAAGTCCGTGAATTTTGGAAAAAATGTGCTGTGAGTGAATGCGGATCAATTGG